>NZ_CEVIVC010000101.1:0-12002 GCF_982290645.1 Protofrankia sp. CiP1_Cm_nod4 | reverse complement strand
CCGTCACAGCGGCGGTGCCCGGGCGACCGACGCCCACCAAAAACGACCCAAACCGCGGTCAGCCGGCTGTCGGCACAGCCGGGAGAACCGGAGGGATCCGGTCCGACGAACGCGTCAGGGCCATCCCGCCCGCTCTCCGGCCTGAGGGCGCAGCGGTCCCGGCCGCCGAGCGGGCGAAAACCACGCCGCGTACCCCTCGTGTACCCGTCCGGCCGGACAGCCTCGGTGGCGCCCCTCAGCCACGCGTAAAGATACCATCACGCACTGTTCAGCCGGATAGGCCCGATCGGGACGTCGCGGAAGCGGCCCCGCCGGAGCCGCCGCGTACCCGGACCCGCGCCCGGACAGTCATCCTCGTGTACTCGTCGACCGAATGATCGTCACAGGCCGGCCCGGGCCGGCCGGTCGCCTCATGCCGTCCAGACGCGCGGTGTGGGCACGGCCATCGGCTGCCGCGTGGCAACCGCGCCGCTGCCGACCATGCTCCTCGGCCTCGGAGGCACACGCCGCGGTTCGATGATGCCCCCCGTCGGCAGAATCTCCCCCGTGTCATCAAAAAGAATCACACCATTACACAACAAGCTCCAGCCCTGGTCGCAGTGCCGGTTTGTCACCCGCGCGGCGTCCCGGCCGGGACTGTTGGCGGATGGGCACGGCGGCTGGTGAGGACAGCCCCCCCTGCCGGTTTGACGGACCTCGGTGGGTACTTGCGGACTCGCCGACGTCGTTGTCGATGGATCTCCAGAAACCGGTGTTCCTCGCACAGTCACAGAAGATTACGCCTCCGCGTAACGGACGTCACATCGACCCGCGCTCTCAGGCTGTCGGTAGTAGGACGACAGGGGCAGCGGCATACGACACGGCCGCCGCGGCCCGGCGTATCGCGCCTTGTGTCTCCGTTCGCTCGCCTTGCGTTTCGATTTGCGACGGCCGGTGCCCTGTGTCAGCGGTCCGGAATCACCTGGTGACAGATAGCGGATATGACAACGCTTACTGGATATCGACAGGATGCCGACAGGACACGCGCTGGGCGCTGACCGGATGCCGACAGATAGCCGGAAAATCCCTTCGGTACGTTTCCCTGGGACCCTTTACGGAGGTATGCCCGGCCACTTCGCCGGCGACCCGCGCATGACGTGATCAGGAGGCCCCGGTGGATCGGGACCCACGCCGGCCGCACCCGCCCGTCGGATGGCGGCCCGCGGGCGCCTCCCGGCCGCCGTCGTCGTCCCGATCACAATCGTCCTCGTACCGGCTGTCGTCCTGCGGGCACTGGCCATGATCGCCTATCGGCCGGCCCTGGAGTTCTCCGGGGACTCCATGGCCTACCTGCGGCTCGCCCGGCCCCTGGTGCCCGACCCGGTCCGGCCGGCGGGCTATCCGCTGCTGCTGCGCGCACTGTCCGTGACACACCGGCTGTGGGTGGTACCAGCCGTCCAGCACCTCATGGGCGTCCTGCTCGGCATCCTCCTCTACGCGCTGCTGGTGCACCGGGGCGTGACCGCCCGGGTGGCGGCGCTGGCGGCGGCACCGGTGCTGCTGGACGCCTACCAGGTGAACATCGAGCACTTCGTCATGGCGGAGACGCTGTTCGAGGCGCTGCTCGTCGTGGCCGTCGCGGCCCTGCTGTGGGCACCGAGACCGTCTGTGACAGCCTGCGTGCTCGCCGGGGGCTGCCTGGCCCTGGCGTCGCTGGTCCGCACGGTGGGGGTCGTCCTGGGGGTGCTGGCGCTGGCCTGGGTGCTGCTGCGGCGGCTCGGCTGGTCACGTTCGGTCGTCTTCGGTGGCGCGTTGGCCGCGCCGCTGGTGGGGTACGCCGTCTGGTTCCACTCCGCGCACGGCGCCTACGCGCTGACCGGGGGCGACACGTACTGGCTGTACGGCCGGGTGGCGCCCATCGCCGACTGCGCGCGGCTGGACCTCAGCCCGGACGCCCGTCTGTTCTGCTCGCCGCATCCGCCGGCGCAGCGGCCCGGGCCGAACTACTACGTGTGGAACCACAACAGCCCCCGGTTCACCGTCGATCTCCCCGAGGCGCGCAAGAAGGCCGCGCTGGCCGAGTTCGCCCGCCAGGTCATCCGGCGCCAGCCGGCGGACTACGCACGGATGGTGACCGGCGAGGTGGCCCATTTCCTCACCCCCGGCCGGTGGGTGGGGGCACGCGACTGGTACGTCGGCAGCTGGCAGTTCCCCGACGAGACGACGCCGGCGTACTGGAACATCAGCGCACCGCTGATCACCTTCGACGGTACCCGGGCCGACCGGCGGGTCGGCCCCGAGCCGGCCGCGCTCCTGCGCGCCTACCAGCGCTACGGTTTCACCCCGGGGCCGGCGCTGGCCGTCATGGTGGCGCTCGGCGCCGCCGGCTTCCTGCCCGCGGGCCGGCGCGCCGGTCCCGAGCGGGCCGGCGGCACCAGCCCCGGCGGCACCAGCCTCGGCGGCACCAGCCTCGGCGGCGGCACCGGTGCTGGCAGCGGTGCCACTACCGACAGCAACATCACTACCGACCGTAGTGCCACTGCCGACCGTGGTGTCGGCACCGGCGGTGACGCAGGCACCGGCGGCGGGGCCGGGCGGCTGCGCGCGGACTGCGCGTTGCTGGTGGCGGCGGGGATGGCGCTGCTGGTGGTCCCGTCCGCCACGGTGTGTTTCGACTACCGCTACCTGCTGCCGACGCTGGTGCTGCTCCCGCCGGCCGCGGCGCTGGGCTGGCTGCGGATCTCCCATGCCCAGCCCCGCCGCCGGCCCGGGCTGCCCCGGCGGCGTCACCGCCGGCGACACCGCGGGCCCGCGCACTCCAGCCGCCGTGCGGGCACCCGGGTACGCGGGGCGGCCAGGGGGCGCGGCCGGTGACCGGGGAGGGCCGTCAGGGCGCCCAGCCGGCCAGGCGGGGCGCCTCCATGCGGGGGCAGGTGTCCATGACGACGGGCAGTCCGGCCCGTTCCGCCCGCCGCGCGGCGGCGTCGTCGCGGACACCGAGCTGCATCCAGATCCCTCCGGCACGGATGGCGACCGCGTCGTCGACCACCGGGCCGACCAGCTCCGAGCGGACGAAGAGGTCCACCACGTCCACCGGGAACGGGATCTCGGTCAGCGAGGCGTAGCCCTGCTCACCCGCGACCACAGGCGCGGACGGGTGGACCGGAACGGCCCGTTTGCCGTGCGCGCGCAGATAGGCCGCGATGGAGTAGGCGACCCGGGAGGTGTTCTGTGACAGCCCCACCACCGCCCAGACCTTCGTGTCGGCCAGCATCCGTCGGATGATCTCGTCGGTTCCGTAGCGCACACCCGGCACCAACCCGTGACACCGGCACGGTCATTCCTTGGCTGCCGAAGGCTGCCGGAGGAATGACCGTGCCGGAGATCCTGCGGGCGGGTGGGGACCAGCAGCCACGCCGGCGCCGGGCCGCGCCCGGCAGGTGCCCGAGCGGCGGCTGGACGTTGAGTGACACCGGACGTTGAGTGACATGAGTAGCCTTGGCGTCATGTCCGTCGCCGCCGGTCCCGTCGCGCCGTCACGGGCTGCCGCGCCGTCACAGGTTCCATCACAGATTGTGGCGGGAGGCGAAGTGGTCCCGCCCTTTTCGCCCGCCCGGCCGGAAACCCCGGCGGCCGGCGGCGGGGACTTCTACGATCACCATGTGAAGAACCGGACACGCGTGCCGGCCCCGTGCTCGTCACGCCCACGGATGAACGGCGTGGCGGTATGAGCGCCCGCCACGAGGTGACAGTCGCGGCATCGGCCGAGCGCGACCTGCAACGGCTGCCCGACCGGACCGCCAGTGAGATCCGCCGGTTCCTGGGCGGCCCGCTGCGCAACGACCCGCGCCGGGCGGGCACGCCCCTGTCGGAGTCGCGTTCGACGATGTGGGAGGCGACCGGCCCGTCCTGGCGGATTCTCTACCAGGTGGACGCGAACACGCTGTCCGTCCGGGTGATGGTGGTCGCGCACCGTCGTCATCCGGCCAGTCGCGCCTCGTAGTGGCCCGGGGACCCGGGCCTCCCGGGCCTCCCGGACCGGCTGCCGGGCCCGGCAGGAGCCACGGGCGCGGAAAACATGATCGCATCGCATTGCCTCCGGCCTGCCGACGGCCGACGCCTGCCAGCGGGCCAGCGGTCGTCGCCCGGGCCATCCACCCCAGAGGCATCACTTAAAGTGAATATTTTGGCTGCCAAAGTAAGATTTTTCGTCTCATGACGCTTTGTCCATAAAAATCTCTTTTAACTATAGTTAGTCCTGAAATAATTCAATTAGATAACTTATTTTGGCGTGAAACCCATCACTTGGCTGGCCCCGGTCGGGCTATAGTTGCCCCGTCGGAAGATCCGGAGGCTGCTGATCAGATGCCGTTACCCGGCAGCCCCCTGGGTGTCACATGGCGAACTCCTGGGGGTTGGATGGGATCAGTCAGTGCCGCAGCAGAGCATCTGCACGCTTCGTACGACCCCGTGTTCGTCCTGCTGTCCTTCCTTCTCGCCGCGTTCGGTTCGTTCGCGGCCCTGGCGTGCGCGGTCCGCTTACGTACGGCCACCGGCACCAGCCGGCTGGCGTGGATGACTCTCACGGCCGTGTCGCTGGGCGGGTGCGCGATCTGGTCGATGCACTTCGTCGGGATGGTCGCCTACCGTATCGAGCTGGGGATCACGTTCAACGAGGTGGTCACCAGCCTGTCGCTGCTCATCGCCGTGGTCGTGGCCGGCGTCGGGCTTACGGTGGTAGCCGCCGATCCCGACAGCCTCCAGCGGCTGCTCGTCGGCGGAACGGTCGCGGGAGCCGGTGTCGCCGCCATGCATTACACCGGCATGTACGCGATGCACACCCAAGGGGCGATCAGCTACGTGACGCCGCTGGTCGGCCTGTCCGTTGTCATCGCCGTCGTGGCCTCGACAGCCGCCTTCTGGATCGCGTTCCACATCGGTGGTGTCGGCCGGCGCGCCGTCGCATCGGTGATCATGGCGGTAGCGGTGTGCGGGATGCACTACACGGGCATGGCAGCCACGCGGGTCACCGCCGACCCCGCCGTGCCACGGCCGCACGGCGTCGATCCTTTCGCCATGGGGACCATCACCACCTTCACCGCGTCCATCGTTCTGATGTTCATCATCTTCGCCGCGACCGGCGGGATCGGCGCCCCCATACCCGATGATCACTACCTCGCCGCCATCCGCTCGGAAAAGCCTGCCCACGCCAGCTTTTCTCGTGCTGGCCGCGGTCCCGCACCGCGTGCCGCGGCGCGCTCACACCAGCCGGTATCCACCGCCGACGCCGGTGCCGTAACCGCGCAGGTGACCCCCTCCTCCGTCCCGCCCTCCTCCATCGCGGACCTCGAGGAACTCGGTCTGCCCAGGCAGAGCCACCGCGTGTCGCGACCTCCGGGACGGTGACACGGCCGCCAGCGGCGATCATCGCGCCGGGAGCCGCCACCCGTCGCGGGGCCAGCCCGTGGATCCACGCACCCCCATATCCCGATCACGGGAGAGCAGGTTCACCCGAAAACCCGTTCGGAGTTTCGATCTGACCTCTGACAAGGAAAGAAAATGAAGATTCTTCTACTCTCGTCCGCGTTCAACGGGCTCACCCAGCGGGCATGGGTCGAGTTACAGCGCGCGGGCCACCGTGTGACGGTCGAGCTCGCGCTCAGCGCGGAAACGATACGCGAGGCCGTCCGGCTGTCCGATCCTCACCTGATCATATGCCCCTTCCTGCGCGAACGGGTACCGGACGACATCTGGATGACCCGACAGACGATCATCATCCACCCGGGGCCGGTCGGTGACCGCGGGCCGTCCTCGCTCGACTGGGCCATTCTGGAAGGGGCGTCGACCTGGGGAGTCACGGCTCTGCAGGCCGTCGCCGAGATGGACGCCGGGCCGATCTGGTCGGCCCGTGAGTTCGCCGTCCCACTCGGCATCAGCAAGTCGGCACTCTACAACGGGCCGGTCACCGACGCGGCCATCGCCGTCATCCACGACGTGGTCGACAAGGCACAGGTCGTCGGATTCGTGCCCACACCGCTCGACAGCATCCCGGCACACCGGTTGCGCGGCAGGCTGCGGCCCTCCACCCGCGCCGACGACCGGCGCATCGACTGGGACACCGACACCACCAGCGACGTCCTGCGCAAGGTGGCGGCATCGGACGGCTCACCAGGCGCCCCCTGCCTGCTGTTCGGCGAGCAGCTACGCGCCTTCGACGCCAGCCCGGCCGTCGCGCTCACCGCCACGCGGGCCCGCGACGGTGAGCGCGAGAACACCCTGCTGTCCCGGCGCGACGGCGCCGTGCTGGTGCCCACCGTTGACGGCGCGGTGTGGATCGGGCACCTCCGCCGCGCCAGCCAGCCCAAACTCCCGGCCAACCTGGTGCTGGCCGACCACGTCCAGCCGCTGCCGGTGGCGACGTCGGAGGCTCCCGGCCCGGAGACCGGCCGGGACGTGCGCTACCACCGTCACGGCCCCGTCGGGTGGATCAGTTTCGACTTCTACAACGGCGCCATGTCCACGGAGCACTGCCGCCGGCTGCTCGCCGCGTTCACCTGGGCGAGCCAGCAGGACACCCGTGTGATCGTGCTGCGCGGCGGTGACACCTTCTTCTCCAACGGCATCCACCTGAACGTGATCGAGGCGGCCGAACGGCCCGCGACCGCCGCCTGGACGAACATCGACGCGATGGACGACCTGTGCCAGGCCATCATCACCTGCACCAGCCAGCTCGTGGTCGCGGGCATCTCGGGCAGCGCCGGCGCCGGCGGCATCATGCTCGCACTCGGCGCAGACCTGGTTGCCGCCCGTACCGGAGTGGTACTCAACCCGCACTACGACAACATGGGACTGTACGGATCCGAATACTGGACGTACACATTGCCACGACGAGTCGGTAAGGATGCCGCGGCGACGCTGACCACCGAGTGCCTTCCCGTCGGTGACGTGGAAGCGGCCGACATGGGCCTGGTGGACCGGCTGCTCCCCCGTGAGCCGTCGGAGTACGACGACGCCCTGCTGGCCCTCGCCAGCGAACTGGCCGGCGCGGGCTGGCAGGAGGCGTTGGACGCCAAGACCTCACGGCTCGCCGCCGACGAGGCCGAGATGCCTCTTGAGGTCTACCGCACCCGTGAGCTGAGCCGGATGGCTGTCAACTTCTTCACCGAGAACCGCCATGCCGATCTGCGCCGGGCATTCGTCTTCAAGGAAAAGCCCACGGCGACCCCCCAGAACATCGCTCTCCACCGGCATTCCTTGGCATGGCGGGACGATCTCCAGGGGTCGTCCGTCACCGGCGGCCCGGCCGCCACGATCGGCGCGCAGTCATCGGGACTCCTGACGCCGGCCCCGACCACCTGACATCGCCGTAGAGGGGCCCGAGGCCCTGGGCCGCCGGCGGCGCGAAAAACATCAGCGCACCGCCGGCGGCCCTTCAGGCGGACAACAGCGGGCGAAAACAGCGGGCGTCTCCGTAAGAGTTCTCATCCGTAAGAGTTATCCTCCACGGAGGCGCCCACCTGGCCCGCCGAACACCTCGGCTTTCCTGCTGACCAACGCCAACGGTCGGGACAGCAGCCGGTCAGGAGACGTTGACGCCGAAGTCGAGGGCGATTCCCCGCAGGCCCGAGGCGTATCCCTGGCCCACCGCGCGGAACTTCCATTCACTGGAATACCGATAGAGCTCACCGAAGATCATCGCGGTTTCCGTGGACGCGTCCTCGGTAAGATCATAACGGGCGATCTCCGTACCGGTGGTCGAGTCGCTCACCCTGATGAAAGCGTTCCGCACCTGGCCGAAGGTCTGCCGGCGAACATCCGCGTCATAGATCGACACCGCGAAGACAACCTTGGACGCCTGCGGCGCGAGCGCGGACAGTTCGACCGTGATCTGCTCGTCGTCCCCGCCACCGCCACCGACAAGGTTGTCGCCCAGGTGCTTCACCGCCCCGTCCGGGCTGACCAGGTTGTTGAAGAACACGAAATACTGGTCGGAGAGAACCTTGCCGCGGTCGTCGACGACGATCGCGCTCGCGTCGAGGTCATAGTCGGCGCCGGAGGTCTGGCGTACCTGCCAGCCGAGACCGACGGTCACCGCACGGAGGTTGGGGGCGACCTTACTGAGGGATACATTGCCGCCCTTGGACAACGACACCGATGCCATGGGTGAAAGCCTAGACTGCGCGGGACACGCCCGTACACACACCCTGCGCGCACTCACCTGTCGCCCCGCGCGTACGGCCCACGGCGGCCGCCCGGGACACCGGCCGCGCCGCGTCGTCACCCCCGGGGCCGTCAGGCCAGGGGCCGTCAGCCAGGGGCCGTCAGTCCCGGCGCTGTCAGCCCGCGCCGGCCGGCCCGGCGGCGGTCGGCTCGGCGGCCGGGCAGGAGCCGACCTCAAGCGAGCCGCTGGACTGCGCGCGCAGCCCGTCGAGGCTGGTGACGGTGACGCTGAACGACAGCGGGCCCGGGACCGCCGACGGCCCGACCGGCCCCGACCACACCGACCACTGCTCGGCGGCCTCACCCAGGCTCAGTGCGCTGGTGGCCGTCCTCCCGTCGGGCAGGTGGGCGACCAGGTCCACCCGGAAGACGCCGGTGGAATCGGTCGCGCGCACCGACACCGTGGACACCGTCGGCCCGGCCGCGGCCGGGCATCCCGTCGTGCGCACAACGGCCGGGGCGACGGTCAGCACGTCGATGGCCGGCGGGCCGGAGACCACCGCGGTCACCCGCAGCGTCCCGCCCTTCCCGTCGCCGCCGACGGTGGCGACGGCGACCGAGGTGTCCAGCACGCCGGCCGGCGCGGCGGACCGGTCGAGCGTGACGGTGACGGCCCTGCGATCACCCGCCGCGACCGTGCCGGTGGCCGGCGCGACGGACAGCCAGGACGGCGTGGCGGCGAACCGGAAGCCGACGGGCTGGCGGCCGGTGCTGCGCAGTTCCACGGCCGCCGAGGAGTTGACCGCCCCCAGGTCGACGACACCCGTCGACAGCACGAGCCCGCCACCCACCGTGACCGCCGTATCCCCGGAAAGAACGCGCGCGGTCCCAGCCGCCGTCACGGCGGGCTGTGGCCGCGGCTGCGTCGCGCCCGGGGACGGGCTGCCCGGCGCGCCCGCGGCCGCCACCGCCCCAACCGCCCCCGGCTGCCCCGGCGCACCCGTGGCGGCGCCGGCGGACGGCTGCGCACCGGCCGCGGATGTCGCCGCCGACGGTTCGCCGCCAGCGGCACCACCCCCCGGCTGGCGTCCCTCGATGGCTGTCACGGCGGTGTCCGGCTGTGCCCTGGCCGACTCCAGGGGGCGGAAACGCAGCCACACGCCCAGCCCGGCCGCGATCGCCAACGCCAGTGCCAGCGCCACAAGGCGCCCCCAGCGAACGGGAAGAATCCGGCCCGACCGCCTCCACGGCGATCGATGCCGGCCCCCATCGGGGCCGTCACGCCCCGCGCTCCACGCCATCGAATCGAGCTTAGGTCGACGAAAGTCACCCGCGCAGCGATTTGAACCGGTCGATCTGTAACAAAGAGCGACAAACACATGACGTTCTCGTCAATGACGATCTCACCCGACAACGCCGACGCCAGGCAATCCTCTGTCGGTGTGGTCGGCCGCTGTTCTTCGTGTCCAGCCGTCGAGCGCGCGCAGACCGTCGATGACGCGTTGGAGCAGAGCACGGTCATGGACCCGGGCGGACCGGCGCTGTCCGCGCCCCGCCGGCCCGCGGGCTCCGGCGGGCGGACCCACCGACGCGGGCGCATCGGTGATGACGGCGGGCAGGCGGGCCAGCCTGGCCGGAGGCGCTGAAGCCCGCTTCCGGGCCGGTGCGGGTACAGCGACGACGGCGCCGGCGCTGTACCCGCACCGGCCCGCGCCGCCGTAGAACGGGTTCCGGCTCACGTCCGGCAACGTCTCGAGCGCCGGTCAGGTAGCGCGGATCCCATCCACGACCACTCACCCGTAAAGACCATGATCCAGGCGAGTTTGTCGTTGTGTACGCTTTTTGGCCATAAAAGCGTACACAACGACAAAATTACGCCGATCTTCTCCGGTGATCGGCGCCCATCGAAGCGGGCCAGCGTTCGCGAGGATACGACTGGCGCTCCCGGAGTCCAGGTCTTCACGGTTGGCGAGAACGGATCGGTGAACCTCGTCGGCCGAGGGCGAGGATGCCGGGCAGGCCGGGCAGGCCGGGCAGGCCGGGCAGGCCGGGGAGAGAGATCCCCCGGGCTACCCGGCCTGCACTGCGTGTGAACGATACTTCCCGGAATCGGCGCGTCCCGCGGTAACCGTCGATGAACGATATGGAGCTGGGCGTGGCTTCTCTGGTCACGGGCATGTCGCCGCGGGACAAGGCTTCCGGTTCCCGGTTCCCGGTCTCCGGCTTCTGGCCCCGGCCCCCGGTCCCGACAGGCGTCGGCATGCCGACGCCTGTCGTTGAGCTGACCGCCGCAAGCCGCGGACGCGTGTCAAATCCGACCGCGACCCCCGCCGGGGAAAGGCGTGATGGATCCAGCGACCGGGATCGCGATGGCCCTCGAGGTGCTGCTTTCTCGTGAAGGTGCCGGCCAGGGGGACGGCTTCGGCCGAACACATGGGAAGTAGGAACATGAGAAACAGAACAAGTGCGCGGCCCGGGCGCCCGAGGCTTCCGGGCGCACGAAAAAATCATGGTCGCGCGCTCTTCGGCGGGTTGGGCCGGGCGCTGCTGGTCGCCGCTGTCCTGGTGCCGGCGACGTGGGCTTTCACCGGAAGCGTGAACGCCGCCAGCCTGCCCGGCATCGCCGGTCGCAGCGGGGATTTCAACGGTGACGGCTACGACGACATCGTGTCCTTCGACAACGCTGTGGGGATAAACGTCGCCATCAGTATTCCGCTGCCACCGCCCTACACCAGCGAGCGGACCTTCGGCCCGGTGGAGCCCTGGAGCGCCTCGCCGCTGACCGGCGACGAGGCGCCCCTGGTCGGCGACGTCGACGGGGACGGCAGGGACGATGTCGTCGCCGTCGCCAACAGGGGCGACGAGGTCGGGGCCGTGCGTGTCGCTCTCAGTGACTGGTCCGCCTTCGTCGATGCTCCGGCCTGGCACGACTCGATCAGCGCCGGAGCGCTGATCACCCCGGAGGACACCTCGGTCGTACCCGCCGCCGGCGACTTCAACGGTGACGGGCTCACCGACATCGCGGTGTTCGTCCTCGGCGGTCCCGCCGCCGGGCAGGTGCGGGCCGCCCTGTCCACCGGCGCGGGCTTCACCGCCCCGGAGACCTGGCACACGGCCTTTGCGGCGGGAACCACGGTGCCCCAGACCGGGGATTTCAACGGTGACGGCAAGGACGACATCGTCGCCTTCACCCGGGGCGCGGCGGCGGACGTCCACGTCGCGTTCAGCGACGGCGCCGGCTTCGGTCCCGCCACGCAGCTGCACGACTACTTCGCTGCCGGTACAGAACTGCCCGCTGTCGGAGACTTCAACGGCGACGGCAAGGACGATCTCGTCACCTTCACCCGGGGAACGGCCGCCGACGTGTGGGTCTCGCTCAGCACCGGGTCGGGTTTCGTCAGCCCGGCGGTGAAATGGCAGGACTACTTCGCCGCCGGCTCCGCATTCCCCGGCGTGGGAGATTTCAACGGTGACGGCCGGGACGATGTCGTCAGCTTCACCGGTGGTTCCGCCCAGGACGTATGGGTCGCTCTCAGCCGCTTCTACTGGACGCCTGGGGGACCCGCCAGCCCCTTCTGGACATCCCGGACGCGGGAACTCGTCAACTATTTTGCTGACGCCCAGAAGTGGCACGACGCATTTCCCGTCCACAACATCGTCCTGGGGGTCACCTCTGGTAGGCACCTACCGTGAACAGGGGCCGCGGACCGTGGCCGGCAGTCATTCAGGCCCCTCGCGGGGAGCACTGGTTCCGGGCTGACGGTTGCGGTCCATGAGGTTCTGGGCCGATAGCTGGGCCGGGTCCGGGCGTTGTGGTGCGCGGCCGGCGTGCCGGTGCTCGGGATCCCTACCTGCCAAGATGG
>NZ_CEVIVC010000100.1:17023-18010 GCF_982290645.1 Protofrankia sp. CiP1_Cm_nod4 | reverse complement strand
CTCATCGCGGGGGAGCGCATCCAGCGGATCCTCGATCGCGTGGATCTCGTTGCTGCGGCCCGCACCGATCTGTGCCCGGCGGACGCGTGCTGGCGACCGGGGTACCGTCGATCGCGATTTCCGGTGCCATGGCTCGTTATGTTACCGGGAAGCATCCGGCCGCGCTCCGCCTGAATGCGCCGGAAGCCGCCCGTACGGCCTGGGCTGTGCCTTCTGCCAGGCCTTCTGCCAGCGCTTTGGCACTCCGGCTCGCGGCAGCGGCCGGTTTGTTCCATGGCCGCGGGCCTTATGTCCCGCCATGCCCCGCCGCGGTGTGCCGCGGCATGCCCGGGCACATGTTCCCCACCGCGTGTCCCCACCGCATGTTCCCGTCGCGGGGCCTCGCGGTATTGCTCCCGCCGTGCCCGACGCGTGCTCCCGTCTTGTCCGATGTGCGCTCCCGTCGCGGCTGGGCGCGTGACGTGACCGGGGCGTCCAGGCGGTCCGCCCACCGGAGCGGACATGGCCGTCGGGCCGTTCGCCGGCACGGTGGCGAATGGGCCCGATGACCCGTTCTGTCCGCTGTTCGCTATTGTGGGCACCGGTCGGACGGCTGGCGGCGGCATGGTAATGACCTTGACGCCCGATGGCCGCTCCGGCGGGCCCGGATCCATGGGCCGGCGAAGGGGGACACACGGGGGGCCGACCGGACGGAAGGTTCCATGGATCGACATCGCGGCTACGGCCGTGCCCGCCGGAGGTGGCCTGCCGCCGTGTCGGCGGTCGTCCTCGGCGTTCTCGCGGCGGTCGCGCTGCTCCTGACACGGTTCACCACACCGGCCGGCCCGGCCGGCGCGGCCGGCGCGGACAGGTCCGTCGTCGCCCCGGCACTGGCGTCGTCGACGGCCGTGCTCGCGCTCGCCGCCCGGTCGACGGCGGGGCCGACGGCCGACCGCGGCACCGTCAGCGGCGTCGTGCGGCTGCGCGCCACCGCCACCGCGGACGCCT
>NZ_CEVIVC010000100.1:13738-16792 GCF_982290645.1 Protofrankia sp. CiP1_Cm_nod4 | reverse complement strand
GGACCTGGGCGGCGTTCGTCCTGCGGGGGCCCGGAACGGTCGTCCAGGTGGCGCCCGCCGCCCCGTACGAGGCCACCGTGGACACCCGGGCACTGCCCGACGGCGCCTACACGCTGGCGGAGATCGTGTTCCATCCGTCCCAGGCCCCCTCGATACGCTCGAGCCAGCTACGAATCGTCAACACGCCACAGCTGACCGCCCCCCAGGGGCCCGCACGGCCACCGGCTGTGGCCGACCCGCCGGCCACCCCGGCCCCGACCACGCCGACCACGCCCACGCCGGTCACGCCGCCGCCGGCGCCATCGGCCGCGCCGGCCCCGGGTGCGCCGGCACCGCCGGCGCCGTCACCGGCGCACCCGGTCACGCCGGTGACCAGCGCGCCGTCCGAGCAGATCCCGGACGAGGCGTCCGAGGTGGTCGCGCTCACGAACGCCGAGCGGGCCAGAGCGGGCTGCGCGGCGCTCATGGCGGACCGCCGCCTGACCGCGGCCGCGCAGGCGCACAGCGCCGACATGTCCACCCGCGACTACTTCAGCCACGACAGCCTGGACGGCCGGACGCCCTTCCAGCGCATGGCGGAGGCCGGGTACGGGTTCTCCGCCGCGGCGGAGAACATCGCCGCGGGCCAGCGCACACCCGCGGAGGTGGTGCGGGGCTGGATGAACAGCGCCGGGCACCGCGCGAACATCCTGAACTGCTCGTTGAGGCAGATCGGCGTGGGCTACGCCACCGGAGGCCGTTACGGCACCTACTGGACGCAGGACTTCGGGACGCCGTAGGCCATGCCCGACAGGTGCCGGCCGATGGCGGGCGGTCCCGGATCCGGACGAGACGCTCTCGTGCCTGTCGCTTTCTGTTCCCGGACGGCCGCTTGCGTGGTATCCGGGTGTGGGCCGTGACAGCTGTGACCGTCATCACCGGTTAGTCTGGCTTCCCGGTCACGTCGAGTCGATGCCGGGCCGTTGGAACGACGTATCGGCAACAGAACGTGACGGGATGTGACGCCTATGATATTGACTCTTCCAGGAAGGCGATGAGGGGGGACGTGGCTCGCGCGGTCGTTACTGGCGCTGGCGGATTCATCGGGGACGCGGTCGCGCACGAGCTGCGTCGGCGCGGTTACCACGTCATACCGGTCGATGTCCGCCGTGGTCCGGGCATTGTCGTGGCGGACGTCACCCAGCCGGCGGAGCTGGGTAAACTGCTGGTCGGTGTCGATCTTGTCGTGCACGCGGCGGCCGTCGGCACGGGCGGCGGCGGGGAACTGGGCGCGGTGCGCGCCGGCGTGCGCCGCCGCCCGGCCCCACTCACCGACAGCGAACTACGCTCGGTGACGCTCGGGGGTACCGCCGGGCTGCTGGACGCGTGCGAGCGCGCCGATGTCGGCCGTGTCGTGCACCTGTCCTGCGTGAGCGTGCTGGGCGCCTCCTTTCCGGACCTGGTGGACGAGAGCGCGCCGGTCACGGCCACCGGCCTGACGCGCCCGGACGCCCTCGCCGCGGCCGAACGCGCGGCGCTCGCCGCGTCCGCCCGGGGACTGCCGGTGACGGTGCTGCGGGTCGGCGACGCCTACGGCCCGCGGGCCGGCCGGTGGACGCTGTGGCCGCTGCTGCTGCTGCGGGCGGGGCGCTTCGTCCTGGTGGACGGCGGCCGGGGGCTGCTGAGCCCGGTCCACGTCGATGACCTGACCGCGGCTGTCATCACCGTCGCCGGGGCCGAGCGGACCGCTGGCGAGATCCTGCACGTCACCGGCGGCGAGCCGGCCACCGCGTCGGACTTCTTCGGCCGGTACGCGCGGATGGCCGGCGTGCCCCTGCCGGGCCAGGTGCCGGCGGCGCTGGTGCGCGCGCTCGACAGCACCGACCGGCTGCTGTCCGGCCACGGCTGGCTGTCCGGCCGGGTGACCTCGCGGCTGCATCCTCGCGGCTATGTGGATCTCGGCCCGCTGACGCTGGCCGAACTGACCCGTACGGGCACCTACTCGATCGCCAGGATCCGGCGGCTGACGGGCTGGCAGCCGCGCGTCGGCCTGGACGAGGGGATGGCCCGCACCGAGGCGCTGCTGCGGGAACGGGGACTGCTCGGCGTCGCGGAGCCCGCCCGCCGTGGCTGATGCGCCGACCCTGACGACCCTGCGTCTGCTCGCGCTTCCGCTGACCGTCTGGAACGCCGGGTTCGTCGCCGAGGAACTCGGGCCGCTGCTGGTGGGCACCCACCTGCCCAAGGTGCAGGGGATCACCATCGACGTCACCGGCGATCCCACCGAGACGTTACGCCGCGCGCTGCGCCGCCGGGCCAGCGCCGGGCGTGGTGTGATGACCTGGACGATCCGCGGTGACGACTCGGCGGCCATCGGGCTGCTGGCGGTGGACGCGTTCGGCCGGCGCGCGCTGGTGTCGGTGTCCATCGGGCGGCCCTACCGGCGTCACGGCTATGCCACCGAGGTGCTGCGGGCGCTGGCCGGCTGGCTGGAGTTCCGCGGCCCGGTCGTGGTCGAGGCCCGGTTGCGCCTGGGCGACCGGACGAGTGAGCGGCTGGCTGTCGCGACCGCGTTCGTGCCCACCAGCATCGTCCTGCCGGGCGGCTGGCGGGTCTGGTACCGGCCACCGCCATACTGATCGTTTCTGTGTTCTCCCTGCTCCGGCCCGCTTTCGCCGGATCCGGCCGCCGTTGCCCGATCCGGCTTTTTTCGTCACGTAACGCGACCGCTCCGGACCCGGTGCTCACCGCTCGACGGGATGCGGCACCATAGGATGCGATGTCGCGAATCGGGCGGTACGGCTGGCCGCCCACTTCGCGACTCCGTGTCGGCTGACCGGCCGCGCGTGTCCTGGATGGGGGGCGTACGGCTGGCGCGCAGGCGCTGGGGAGGTTCTCAGAGTGAGCGTGGAAACCCAACGCGAAGCCGCGTTCGCGGGAACCCTGGACGGATCAGCGCCCGGGCCGCGTGCCTCGGAGGTCACCTACGATCATTTGATCATTCCGCCGCACTGGCGCCGCTCGGAGGAGTCCGGCCCCGGCGCGCACAACCCGCTGTTCGCGGGCGATCTTGTC
>NZ_CEVIVC010000100.1:10184-13357 GCF_982290645.1 Protofrankia sp. CiP1_Cm_nod4 | reverse complement strand
TGCTGGTCGGTACCACGGCCCGTGCCTTCGCCAGGCTCGACGACCTGATCCGGCTCAACGCCGATGACCGCGCGGTCATCGACGCCCGCCGCAACGACGCCGAACAGGCCCTGCGGACGATCTTTCCGCCGCGGTGCGCGCTGCCGCTCGTCGGAGTGGCGACCATCGGCTCCGCAGGCCGCGACACGATGATCCGCCCGGTGGACGAGGTCGACATCATCGTGGTCTTCAGCGCGGCCAACAACGCCTGGAAGCGCTTCCGCTGGGACTCCCGCGACCTGCTGCTCTGCGTCCGTAACGCGATCGGCGGCGACCGCATCCAGATGATCGGTAGCCGAGGTCAGGCGATGCGCGTCGTCTACAACTGCGCGCCGGACGTCCACCTGGTGCCCGCCTTCGACCATCCACGGGCGGGCTACGTCATGCCGGACTGTGTCGGCGGCTGGCTGCCGACCCGCCCGGAGCGGCACGCCAGCTGGATGGCGGACGCCGGCCCCCGGGTCGCCTCGGCCGTGCGGCTGCTCAAGGCCTGGAACCGGGTCTGCGGCAGCCGGCTGCGTTCCTTCCATCTGGAGGCGCTCGCCGGCAAGGTTCTGATCAACCGCGGGCTGAACACCCGGCAGGGGCTGGCGGCGGTCTTCCGGCACATCGAGAGCAGGGGGTTCACCGCCTACGACCCCGCGGAGGTCGGCGGTGACCTGTCGACCTACCTGCAGCCGCAGGACGTCGACGCGCTGCGGGAGCCGGTGGCCTTCGCCCGCGCCCACGCCGACGAGGCGGTCGAGGCGGAGCAGGCCGGCCGGCACGAGGATGCGGTCAACCTCTGGCGTCTGATCTTCGGCCTGGAGTTCCCGGCCTTCGGCTGACGGGAGCCCGCGGCCCCGTAGGAGTTCCGGCGGCGGCCGCGTCGCTGTCCGCTTCTCGGACGGCGGCGTCGGTCGCCGTTGTGGGCTGGTCCGGTGGCGGCTTCGCGAGCCGGCTGGGCCACCAGATTTTCGGGCCGATATCGATGGCGAGCGCGGGGACGAGAACCGAGCGCACCACCAGCGTGTCGAGCAGGACGCCGAAGGCCACCAGGAAGCCGACCTCCGCGAGCTGGACGAGCGGGAGGATGAACAGCGCCGAGAACGTGGCTGCCAGCACGACGCCGGCGGAGGTGATGACGCCGCCGGTGACGGCCAGGCCGTGGCGTACTCCCGGCCGCGTGCCGATTCTCCCGGCTTCTTCCCGGACCCTCGTCATGAGGAAGATGTTGTAGTCGATACCCAGCGCCACCAGGAAGATGAAGCCCAGCAACGGCAGGGCGGGATCGGCGCCGGCGAAGCCGAACAGCCAGTCGTAGGCCAGCGCGCTCGAGCCGAGCGCGGCGAGGAAGGACAGCACAACCGTCGCGATCAGGAGCAGCGGGGTCAGCACCGACCGCAGCAGCAGCCCGAGAACAACGGCCACGACCACCAGCACAGCCGGAATGATGACCTTCCGGTCGTGTACGGAGGCGGTGCGCACGTCCAGGTTCACCGCGGTGTTCCCGCCGACCAGCGCGTCCGCCGCCGGTATCGCGTGGACGGTGTCCCGGAGCTGTCTGATCGTGTCGAAGGACGCCTTCGTGTCCGGCGGCTGCGAAAGAACGACGAGGAACTGCACCAGACCGGCGCCGCGATCGCTTTCCACGACGGTCGCGACCGCAGGATTTCTTGCGATGACGGCGCGTACCTCGTCCGCCCTGGCGGCGTTCACGACAACGTATGCCGGTGCGGTGGTGCCGGCCGGGAAGCTGCGCTGCACGATTTCCTGCCCGGTGACCGAGTCCATCGGCCTGGTGAATCCCTGGTCCTGGCGCAGGCCGGTGTCCAGGTGCACGGTCGCGAACGCGAGCCCGGTCAGCACCAGGACGGCGGCGATCCAGGTCGTGCGCGGCCGGGCGGCGATCGTCGTACCAACCCGTGACCAGGCCCCGGACTCCTCCCGCGCCCGCGCGCCATAGCGGGGGACGAACGGCCAGAACAGCCTCCGTCCGCACACGACCAGGGCCGCCGGCAGCAGCGTCATCATGGTTACCAGTGCCACGGCGATACCGATCGCGCTGACCGGGCCGAGACCCCGGTTGGAGTTCAGCTCGCCCAGGAGCAGGCAGAGCATGCTGATGATGACCGTGGCGGCCGAGGCGACGATCGCCGGTCCGGCCCGGCGGATCGCGACCCGCATCGCCGCGTGCGCATCGCTGTGACGAGTCAGCTCCTCACGGTAGCGAGCGATGAGAAGCAGCGCGTAGTCGGTGCCGGCGCCGAAGACAAGGACCCGCAGAATGCCCGCGCTCTGCCCGTTGACGGTCAGCCCCGCATGCTCGGCCGCGAGATAGACCAGGGCGGTGGCAGTCTGGTCGGCAACGGCGACCGTCAGTAAGGGGATCAGCCACAGGACGGGGCTCCGATAGACGAGCAGAAGGATGACCGCCACCACGCCCGCGGTGACGAACAGCAGCCTGGTCTCCACCCCGCTGAACACGTCGAAGGTGTCCGTCACCAGCCCGGCCGGCCCGGTCAGCGACGTCTGGAGCCCCGGCGGTGCCGCCTCCCGGGCGATCCGCCGGATTTCCTTGACCTTGTCGGTGAACTCCACGACATCAGCGCTCTGAGCGATACTGACGGCCAGTAGCAGCGTATTTCCCCGTGGTGAGGAAATGGGCATGCTGACCGGACGCTCGGAGAACTCGCCGATCCGGCGGCCGACGTCCTCGACCGCTTTCCGGTCGGTAGGCGTCAGCTCAGGGTCACGAGAGAAGACGACGACCGCCGGTACGGAGTCTCCGCCCGGCAGGAGTTTCTGGGCCTCGAGCAGCCTGGTGGACTCGGCCCGCGAGGGCAGGAAGGCCGAGGCCTCGTTCCGCTGCGCGTCGGACAGCCTGAACGCCAGCGGGCTGGCGACGGTCGCGACGACGATCCAGCCAAGCAGAAGCGCCCATTTCAGACGCGGCCCCGCCGACCATGCCACGGCCTGCCAGATCCTGCCCACCGGCCCCCCTGCGCGCTGTCCACGACAACCGATCGTCGCAGGTAGGAGGCCCGCCACGAAAGAGATACGGCCGCCCGGAGAGCCGTCGGCGCCTCCTCGCCCTGTCTCCTGGCGTCATGTCAGCCCACTGGCACCGCCGTGTTTCCCAACGTCACTTCGGT
>NZ_CEVIVC010000100.1:0-10159 GCF_982290645.1 Protofrankia sp. CiP1_Cm_nod4 | reverse complement strand
CAGCCCGGGCCGGACGGTCGGGCCGGCAGCTTTACGTCCGGTCCGGGGTGGCCGGCCGGGCGGAGCAGGCAATGGCGATGTCGGCGGCGACGGTGACGTTGTTGCGGACCACGGCGATGTTGGTCTCCAGGCTGGCGCCGGCCGTCTCGCGGTGGAACGTCGCCAGCAGGAACGGGGTGACGGCCTTCCCCCGCAGCCCCCGGCGGGCCGCCTGCGCCAACGCCTCGCGCAGGACCCGGTCGTGCAGCTCCTGGTCGAGCTGGTCCGCCTCGGGCACCGGGCTGGCGACGACCACGGCCGTGCGCAGGCCCAGCGCCCGCGCGTCCGCCATGACGGCCGCGACCTCGGCGGCGGCCTCCACCCGCCAGTCCACGGCGAACTCGGTCCGGGACAGGTAGAAGCCCGGGAAGGTGTTCGTCCGCCAGCCGAGCAGCGGCACACCGAGGGTTTCCAGCCGTTCGAGGGTCGCGCCGACGTCCAGGATCGACTTCACCCCCGCGCAGACCACGGCTATCGGCGTGCTCGCGAGAGTGACAAGATCGGCGGACTCGTCGGCGCTGTCGGCCCAGCCGCGGTGCACCCCGCCGAGCCCGCCGGTGGCGAACACGCCGATACCGGCGCGGGTGGCGAGCAGGGACGTGGAGGCGACCGTGGTCGCCCCGGTGCGGCCCAGCGCGGAGGCGACCGGCAGATCCCGTACCGACAGTTTCGCCACGTCCGGGGCGTTCGCGATCCGGGAGAGCGCGATGGCGTCCAGACCGATGGTGGGTATCCCGTCGATCACCGCTACGGTCGCCGGTGTCACCCCACGGTCACGGAGCAGGGTTTCCAGGTCGGCCGCCACTTCCAGATTGCGGGGGCGCGGCAGGCCGTGCGCGATCAGCGTCGACTCCAGGGCGACCACGGGCCGCCCCGCCTCCACCGCCGCCCGCACCTCGTCAGCGACCACCAGCCCCCGCACGACCGAGAGTATATCTACGAATCCGGAATCCGCGCCCATGCGGGATCATTCACTGCCCGAGGTTTCACTGGTTCTTTTTCGGGCATTTTCTCGCACAGCCTGCCAATAATTCTTTGTGGGAGTATGGAGAAGCCTCCACAGAGTTCGTGGACTCGGCCTGGATGCATCGAGAAATTTCCGTGACCATCTTTCTGGATCTTTCGGGTGCCTTCCTCCGAGAAATTCGATGATGCCGGGCTTTTCGGGCATGATGGCCCAGTCGCTCACCCTTCAGCGGCTCGTCCAGGTTCCAGGTCGGGGATAGGGGGCTGCGACCGGCAGACGGGCAGACGGGCAGACGCAGGGTGCTCTCCCCCGGCCGTGGCGGGTGAGCCGAGCCGGAGCATTGATCAGATGCTGGCGGCGGGTGGCGCAGCGGGCGCGGGCGTGAAAGGCCGGGGCCGAGGTGCCGGCGGGTGGAGCGTCAAGCAGAAAACCGACACACGGGAGCGTTGACGCTCAGCTGGTCCAGGAGGAACATAAAGAGACATTCACGGCTTGCGGTCCCACGGGGGTGGACATGGCCGAAACCTCGAATTCCACTGACGAGCAGATGCCGGTGCCACCCGGCGGCGGTGCCGCCGAGCGTCTGCGAGAGTTCCTTGCGGCGCGGGAGGAACCGGTCTCGGACGCGGCGGAGCCGACCGACTCGGCGGAGCCGGCGGCGGAGCCGGCGGAGGAGCAGGACCGCGAACGAAGCGAGAACAAGCCCGGCCATCCGACGGCCGGCTGACTGCTCCCGCCCTCGGCCAACGGGCCGGACCAAGACCAAGGCATATCGGCTCCAGGGCTGCGATGTCGACATTTCGCGCGACCCCGCACACCTGTGACGCACCGCTATCGAGGAGGTGCCGATGCAAGGACCCGAGGACGAAGGCGTAACCCCCCGCGACGCGGTCCGCGTCGACGAGCGAACGCCTGCCCGTCCGTACGGCGGCAAGGCGATGCTGCGGCTGCTCGAATTACTCAAAGCGCAGGGGCTGACGAACTTTGCGCAGGAGGCGGTGGCCACCGCGGTCACCGATGAAGTGGCAGCCGAGGCGCTCGCGCATGCCGAGGCGATCGGCGCGTTGCCGCCTGCCTCGCCCCAGGGTGACGCTCGCGCGTCCCGACTCCGCGCGTCAGGCCGTCCGCCGACCGCCGGCGGTGGCGCCGAGGACGAGGGGACGCCAGCCGACATAGCGGCACCGGAGGATCTGGCCCGCACATATGCCGCCGTTGCCGAGGGCCTCGCCGGGCCGCCGACGGCGGGAGAGCCGCAGTGGCGCTCGGTCGGCCCGTCAACGGTGACGAACGGCCAGACCTACGGCAGCAGCCGGGTCAACGTCTCCGGGCGCGTATCGGCCCTCGCCGTCGATCCGAGCAGTCCCGCGCACGTCCTGGCGGGTGGCGCGAACGGCGGTGTCTGGGAGTCACGTGACCGTGGCGCTTCCTGGCAGCCTCGGACCGACTTTGCCTCGACCCTCACCGTTGGCGCAATCGCGTTCGACCCCAGCCGCGCGGCCACGGTCTACTGCGGGTTGGGCGAGGGCGACTGGTGGTCCTTACTCGGCAATGGGGTCTTAAGGTCGTCCGACGGTGGTACATCGTGGTCGTCGGTGTGCACCACCCCGTTCGTGGGACAGGGCTTCTACGCGCTGCGCGTCGACCCCGCCGACGGCAATCGGCTGTTCGGCGCCGCGACCGGTGGACTGTACGTCTCGACCGACGCGGGTACGACCTGGACCCAGCGCCGTTCGCAGCGCACGTTCGCCGTCAGCCTCGGCACCAGTGAAGTGCTGGCGTCTTGCGCCGACGGTCTGTTCCGTTCGACCGACTCCGGCACCACTTGGACAGCGGTGAACCTGCCGGGAGCGCCGGCCGGGTTCGTTCGGCTCGCCGTCGCCGTGGCTCCGTCCAACCCGAACGTCGCCTATGCTTTCGGTACCGGCACGCCATGGATCCCGCAGCCCGATGGGAGCCAGATCCCCACCGGCTACCTGTGGCGCCGCGCCGCCGGGGTGTGGACGGCGATTGGGCTGCCTCCCGGACTGGCAACCGTTCAGTCGTGGTACGACTGGTATGTCGCCGTCGCCCCGGACCTCGACACGCAGGTGTACTGCGGCGCCATCGAGTTGCACCGCGGTGACCTGTCCGGCGCCACTTGGAGCTGGCAGACGATCAGCAACAAGGGCTCGTCCGGGCAGTCGATCCACCCCGATCAGCACAGCATCGCCTTCGAGCCCGGGAACCCCGCCACGGTGTACGCCGGCTGCGACGGCGGCCTGTTCCGCTCCCCCGATCGTGGAACCACCTGGGTGAGCTGCAACAACGGCCTGGTCATCAGCGAGTTCGAGTACCTCGCCCAGGACTGGGGCTCGTCTCGGTGGCTCATCGGCGGTACCCAGGACAACGGCACGAACCGGTGGACCGGGCCCTCGGCCTGGGAGCACGTGGAAGACGCGGACGGCGGCGACGTCCACGTCAACCGCCAGAACCCCTCGATCGTCATCCACAGCCGCCAGTGGGGCGGCCTGCTGCGCTCCACCAGCCGGGGCGACTGGGGAAGCTGGACCACCGTCACCCCCACCCGGCCCGCCGGCGAGGGCAGGGGCCTGTTCTACCCGCCGCTGGAGGGCAGCGCCACCAGCGGCGACACGGTGGCGGTCGCGATGCAGGCGTTGTACGTGTCCCGGGACAACGCCAGCACCTGGACCCGGGTCGGGTTCCCGAGCGCCGGTATCGGCACGGCGCTGGCTGTCCCCGACCCGGACACCGTTCTCGTCGGCCTGGGCGACGGCCGGATCCTGCGCACCCGTTTCAGCTCCGGAGCCTGGGGGGCACTCACCGCGTTGACCACTCCCCGCGCGGGAGCGGTCATCAGCGACCTGGCCGCCGAGCCCGGCGGTACCGGCCGCTTGTGGGCAACGAGCAGTACCCGTGGTGGGGGTCGCGTCTGGCGGTCGGACGACGGTGGCACGAACTGGACCGACCGGACCGGCACCCTGCCCGGGCTACCCGTCAACGCCATCGCCGTCGACGACGGCAACCGCAACCGCGTGTGGGTCGCGGCGGACCTCGGTGTCTACCAGAGTTTCGACGGCGGCGCGTCGTGGACCGACTTCTCCGCAAGCCTGCCGAACGCCTTCGTCGGCGACCTGGTGTTTCACCCTCACGCGCGAGTCCTCCGCGCGGGAACACGCAACCGCGGTGTCTGGGAGATTCCCGTCGATGGCTGGATGACGCAGCCCTGGTGCGGCGTCCAGTGGACGGGAACGCTCGCTGCGAACGCCAGCAGCCGCTGGTTCACCTTCAACTGGCCCGCCACCTGGCACGTTCTGTGGACCGCGATGCCCACCAGCCCGGCGCCGGGGTCCCCACAGATCAGCTTCAAGACCCAGGTGGAACGGGCCGACGCCGAACACGTCACATACTGGATCACCGTCCGCAACCTCACCGGTCAGCCCGTCACCTTCGAAGGACGCTTCTGCGTCCTCAGCCGCTACTGATCTGTCTTTCCGGGAGCAGCCATGTGGACCAATGTTCAATTCACCGGAACGCTGCCGGCCGGCGCGACCCAGCGATGGTTCACGTTCGGGTGGCCCGCAGCCTGGCACGTCGTCTGGTACATCCAGCCGACGACCGTACGCCTCGGCTCGCCGTCCACCGACTGGGACGTGGCGGTCGAACGCGCCGACGCCAACAACGTGACCTACTGGATCACCGTTACGAATCTGGCACCTCAACCGATCACCTTCGAGGGACGCTACGCAGTACTCAGCTGACCACTTCTCATGCGTGAGGGAACGACATGCGGATCACCATCCACGTAGACAACCACGACACCCCTGGCCCACCGGCACCGGCACCGGCACCGGGCCAGGGAATCACCATTTCCGACATCGCGCCCACCGGCAGCGTTTCGACCAATGCCGGGGCAGCCCAGGGCGGCCCACCGGCGGAACTTGCAGCCCGCGCGGCGCGGCTCGGGGCACTCTCGGCCGGCCCTGCGCCCAGTGGCCCACCCGAGGTAGCCGGCGCCCCCGGGTTCGCACCAACCGGCCTCGACGCACAGCCATCCGGCAGGGCGGACACAGTGCTCGGCTCCTCGACCGACGCCTCCGCCGGACCGGCGCCCACCGGCGGCTGATCGGCCACCCAACGGGTCCACCGAACCGTCCCACACCAGCCGAACCGAATCGGGAGGGATCATGACAGTTGGCAGGCGCGTGCGTCGGCGTTTCTACATCGAGACCGGACTGACCGTGGCCAGCTTTGTCCTGCTGGTCGCCACCTTGATCAACCAGGAATGGATCGAGGTGGTGTTCGGCGTCGATCCGGACCACGGCGACGGGTCGCTGGAGTGGTTGGTCGCCGCGGCCGTCGCGATCATCGCGATCATCGGTGCCACGTCCGCTCGATCCGAGTGGCGACGCTCGCACGTGGCGGCGGACTCTCTCTAGGAATGTACCGAAAATCTTGCTCGTGCTGCCCTGTTTGACCAAATTTATTGATATATGTCTATTTGGACAATATGAGATGGCTCAGATGAGATTCCACAATCTTCAGTGGTTTTCCGGCTCTATGCAGTTGGTCGGAAGTCGTGTTTGAACACCAACGTCCAGTTGCCGTCTGTCGTGGCGGAGTGTAGCTGTCCGGAGCTTGGAGAAAGGGGCACACCCTAGCCATCACCGCCTACCCCGCCGAAACCCCGGACGAGAACCTGGCAGACGGGGCCATCATCGACAAACAGTTCATCCGCCTCGTCGTCTCCACCTGAACCCTGGACGGCTGTCGGCCATATCGTCGAACAATTCTGCGGGTCCGTCGACATCTGCCATTTCGTGCTATTTTGCGACGCTTCACCATGCGGGCAAGTTCCGCTCACCGAGCAGATCACCCGCACCGGCGGGCAGCCCGATTCCGCCTACGGGCTTTGGGTCTGTAGGCGGTTTTCGTTGGGGTGACAGCGGTTTTTGCCTACGCTTTCTGGACGGCCAGGCCGTGCTGGTTCGGGGCGACGTCCACGAGGACGTTGTCGCCGTCCCGGACGGTGCCGGCGAGCAGTTCCCGGGCGAGTGGGTCGCCGATCGCGGTCTGGACGAGCCGGCGCAGCGGGCGGGCGCCGAAGACCGGGTCGTACCCGGCGTCGGCGAGCCAGGAGCGGGCGGCGTCGGTGACCGTCAGGGTGATCCGCCGGTCGGTCAGCCGGGCGCGCAGCAGGTCGAGCTGGAGATCGACGATGCGGGCCAGGTCGTCCTTGTCGAGCTGGTCGAAGATGAGGATGTCGTCGAGCCGGTTGAGGAACTCGGGCTTGAACGCCTCCCGCACCGCGATCATGACCGAGTCGCGCTGCACCTGCGGGGGCAGGGTCGGGTCCGCGATGAACTGGGAGCCGAGGTTGGACGTCAGCACCACGATCGTGCTGCGGAAGTCCACCGTGCGGCCCTGCCCGTCGGTAAGGCGTCCGTCGTCGAGGACCTGCAGAAGGATGTCGAAGACGTCAGGGTGGGCCTTCTCCACCTCGTCCAGCAGGATCACGCTGTAGGGGCGGCGCCGGATCGCCTCGGTGAGCTGCCCGCCGGACTCGAAGCCGACGTAGCCGGGCGGGGCACCGATGAGCCGGGCCACCGAGTGCTTCTCGGCGTACTCGCTCATGTCGATGCGGACCACCGCGCGTTCGTCGTCGAACAGGAAGTCCGCGAGCGCCTTGGCCAGCTCCGTCTTGCCGACGCCGGTCGGGCCGAGGAACAGGAACGAGCCGGTCGGCCGGTCGGGGTCGGAGATGCCCGCGCGGGCCCGGCGCACGGCGTCGGAGACGGCCCGCACCGCGGCGTGCTGGCCGACGACGCGGGCGTGCAGCTCCTCCTCCATGCGCAGCAGCTTGGTGGTCTCCCCTTCCAGCAGCCGGCCGGCGGGGATGCCCGTCCAGGACGCGACGACCTCGGCGACGTCGTCGGGGCCGACCTCCTCCTTGAGCATGGCGCTGCCGGGCTCGTCCGCGCCGGGCAGCGCGTCGGTGGCCGCGGCGAGCCGCTTCTCCAACGTCGGGATCGTGCCGTAGCGCAGCTCGCCGGCCTTGGCCAGATCGAGGTCACGTTCGGCGAGGTCGAGGGCGCGCCGGGCGTTCTCCAGCTCCTCCTTGGCCTTCTGCACCTCGACGATGGAGCTCTTCTCACGCTGCCAGCGGGCGGTCAGGCTGGACAGTTCCGCCCGTTTCTCGGCGAGCTCGCGCCGCAGCCGCTCGCGGCGCTCCTTGGACGCGCTGTCGCTCTCCTTGGACAGCGCCATGTCCTCGATCTCGATGCGCCGGACGGCGCGCTCGAGCTCGTCGATCGCCACCGGCCGGCTGTCGATCTCCATCCGGAGCCGGGACGCGGCCTCGTCCACCAGGTCGATGGCCTTGTCGGGCAGGAACCGCCCGCTGACGTACCGGTCGGAGAGGGTGGCGGCGGCGACGAGCGCGGCGTCGGTGATCCGGACACCGTGGTGCACCTCGTAGCGCTCCTTCAGCCCGCGCAGGATGCCGATGGTGTCCTCGGCGGACGGCTCGCCGACCAGCACCGGCTGGAAGCGGCGCTCGAGCGCCGGGTCCTTCTCGATGCGGGTGCGGTACTCGTTCAGAGTGGTGGCGCCGATCATGCGCAGCTCGCCGCGGGCGAGCATGGGCTTGAGCATGTTGCCGGCGTCCATCGCGCCTTCGGCGGCGCCCGCGCCGACGACCGTGTGCAGCTCGTCGATGAAAGTGATCAGCCGGCCCTCGGCGGAACGGATCTCGTTGAGGACGGCCCGCAGCCGCTCCTCGAACTCGCCCCGCAGCTTCGAGCCGGCCACCATCGAGCCGAGGTCGAGCGAGACGATACGCCGGCCGCGCAGGGACTCCGGCACGTCACCGGCGACGACCCGCAGCGCGAGCCCCTCGACGATCGCGGTCTTGCCGACGCCGGGCTCGCCGATGAGGACCGGGTTGTTCTTCGTCCGCCGGGACAGGACCTGCACGACGCGGCGGATCTCGGCGTCGCGTCCGATGACCGGGTCGAGCTTGCCGGCGCGGGCCTGCTCGGTGAGGTCCACGGAGTACTTGTCCAGCGCGCGGTAGGAGCCCTCGGGATCACGGCTGGTCACCCGGTGGACGCCGCCGCGCACGGTGTCGAACGCGCCGCGCAGGGCCTCCGAGCTCGCCCCGAACTCGGTGAGCACCCGGGACGCCTCGCCGCCCTCCTCCGCGAGCGCGACCAGCAGGTGCTCGACCGAGGTGTACTCGTCGCCGAGCCGGTTCGCCTGCCGCTCCGCGTTGTCCAGGACGGTGATGAGCTGCCGGGACAGCTGCGGCGGGGCGACGGACGCGCCGGTAGCGTGCGGCAGCCGGCCGACCGCCGCCTCGGCGCGTCCGCGTACCTGGGCGAGAGGCACACCGACGGCCTCGAGCAGGTCCACCGCGACCCCGCCGGTCTGGCTCAGGACGGCGACCAGCAGGTGCAGGGGGTCGACGAGCGGTGAGCCGTCACCGGTGGCGCGGCTGACGGCGGAGGACAGGGCTTCCTGCGAGCGGGCGGTGAGGCGGTCAGCGTTCATCGGAGTCCTAAGATGATCGTTTTGGGCGTACCATCTTCGTAACGCTCAGGATAGTTGAGTCGTTCCCACTTAAGTTTGCGTGATGCGAAGCGTCCGCCCCGCACGCGACGGCTCGCGACTCGGCGGCTCGACACGGATCGTCGACGGCGCGCCGTCCGGCGAAGCCGCTGCCCGACGGGGAACCGCGTTCGACGTGGGGGCGGCGGCCGGCGAGGGACCGGCGAAGGAGCGGCGGCCGGCGAGGGAGCGGTACCCGAACGAGCCGGCGTTCATGGCCGCTAGCGGCGGGAGCCGGGCCGCCAGACCACTATCGCGCTGCGGTCGACGGGAACCAGGTCGCGCCGGTGGCTGCGGTGCGCCTCGGCGACCCGGCGCTCGGCCTCGGCGCGGACCGCCGCCAGCTCCTCGGTCAGCTGCCGGACCTGCGCCTGCAACATCATCACCTGGCTGCCCAGCTCCAGGATCCGCCGGACGCCCTGGAGGTTGACGCCCTCCTCCTGGGACAGCCGCTGGACCTCGCGCAGCAGCGCGACATCCCGCACGGAGTACCGCCGGCCGCGTCCGGACGTGCGGCCGGGAGTGACCAGGCCGAGGCGGTCGTAGGCCCGCAGCGTCTGGGGGTGCATGCCGGCGAGCTGTGCGGCAATGGAGATCACGTATACCGGTGTGTCGTCGTCGTGCGCGGGGCTCGGGCGGGGTGCCGCGGGCGTTCCGGACGGGCCGGGCGGGACGCCCGCGGGCCTCGCCGGCGCCGGAGCCGGCCCCGGCGGGTCGGCGGTACGGCTCGGTCGTGACTTCATGACCGGCCCTCCATCTGTTCCATCAGTGTCGTGCGCGGATCCTCGGGATGGGCGTGGGCGAACTCCTGGAGCGCCGTCCGCGCCTTCGCGGAGAGATCCGTCGATTTCGGCACGGTCACGTCGACGGTCACGATGAGGTCGCCGTGACCGCCCCCGCTACGCGGCACTCCACGACTACGTACCCGCAGACGACGCCCACTCGACGTGCCAGGCGGGATCTTCACCGTCAGCGGGGCGCCGTCGATCGTCGGGACCTTCACCGAGGCGCCCAGGGCGGCCTCCACGAAGGTCACCGGCAGGACGACCGTGAGGTTCTGCCCCTCGCGGTCGAACACCGGATGGGCCAGCACGTGGACGGTGACCTCCAGATCGCCCGCCTGGCCACCGCGTTCGCCCGGCGATCCGCGCCCGCGCACCCGCAGCCGCTGGCCGTCGGCGACCCCCGGTGGGATGCGGATCCGCTGCTCGCGTTCGCGCCGGCCGCTGCCCTGGCAGTCCGGGCAGGGCGAATCGATCACCGTTCCCTTGCCGAGACAGTCCCGGCAGGGCTCGGAGAGCGCGAAGCCCCCCTGCGACCGCGACACCACGCCCAGCCCCCGGCAGGTCGTGCACGTCCGCGGCGCGGTGCCCGGCCGGGCACCGCTGCCCCCGCAGGTCAGGCAGGTCGCGGCGCCGGGCAGGCGGACCGTCGCCTCCAGGCCGGAGAGGGCCTTCTCGAACGGGATCGTGACCTCGGCCGCGATGTCGGCGCCACGGCGTGGCCCACGGCCGCCCGGTGACCGCTGGAACAGGTTGTCGAACAGCC
>NZ_CEVIVC010000099.1:0-17839 GCF_982290645.1 Protofrankia sp. CiP1_Cm_nod4 | reverse complement strand
CTGGTATGGATGGCCGTTGCCCGGCTCGAAGTACCAGGCCTTACCGCCGGTTGGGTCCTGAAGCAGTTCCCGGTACTCGTCGAGGTCCGACACGCAGGCGAAGCGCAGGGTGGGCTGGACTCCCCGGCTGTGGTACTCCCGGCGCACCGTCGCCACGAACATCGCGCCGTCGCCGGCGGTTGGACCCTTCTCCCACGGGGTCAGGCTGACCGAGATGCGCTCGTCGAAGTGCCGTTCGCCAGTGCGCAGCACCTGGGTACGAAGATCGCTGTAGACGTCGTCGGCCAAGGCTTGGTCGCCGAGCTGGATGGCCAGGGTGTTGCGGACAACCCGGTCAAGGGTCTGCGGCGAGGCCACGTTGACCAGGGCATCGGGCGCGAAGGCGAAGCCGTCGATCACGGCGTCGCGGATGGCCGAAGCCTCTTCCTTCAGGACCTTGCGCAGGCGTTCGTTGGCCCGTTCGTCAGCGTCCCGCTCGTTGATGTACTCGAAGGCAACGACGATCAGGCCGCTGGCGAAGAGGGTGGAGCCGAGGTCGGCAAGTAACGGCAACTCCAGCCAGGACCAGGACCGGAGGGCCACCGGATCGTATTTCAGGATCATCAGGGCAACGCCGACGAACATGAAGCTGACGGCCAGCAGGGTCAGCTTGGTTTTGTAGAGGCGTTGCAACGGGCTTTGCATAATTATGAGTTAATTATACCAAACTCTGATTTCATTAAGCTACTATTCGGATACTCGGAGCTACGTATACTCGGACGACGCGAAGCCCCGAGCCGGGCGGTCCGGCTCGGGGCTTCGCCGTAGGTCGCACTCCCAGCGTCAGCCGCCGGTACCGCCACCGCCGCCTTCGCCACCGCGCCTGGTGAGCTGAGCCGTCATGGTTGCCTCCTTTGAGTTCACGGGGTGCGTCAGGACGATCTGGCGAGGCGGCTTGACGGCCAGCCTTGCCAGTCCGGTCGCGGCCGGTTGAGCCGCAACAGGTGGCAGCCTAGACGCAAGGTCATGGGACGTAAATGCATGGGATGTATCGTCTCTGGATTCAGAGGTTCTAGGCGTATGTGCTTGGGTCGCCATGGTGACCCCACCGATCTCGGCAGCGACGCAGGCCTTCGGCGCGCGGGTCCGGACCCGCCGGCAGGAGCTTGGCCAGAGCCAGGAGCAGCTTGCCGACGAGGCCGGCCTGCACTGGAGCTTCGTGGGCCAGGTGGAACGCGGTCGGCGGAACATCTCGCTGCACAACATCCTGAAGCTGGCGACGGGGCTGAAGATCGATCCGGGCGAGCTGGTGCGGGGGTTGAGGCCGCCGGCGGAGGAGTGACGATCTTTAATGGTTGATGGCGGAGCTGACATCCGCCGGTCGCTGGGTACGTCGTGGTGATGAGGTACGGACAGGGGGGCGGGCTGGACGCGGCTCTGTTGACGGTGCGGATGCGGGCGGCCGAGCGGTTCGCCGCCGGTGACAAGACCATCGGCACCGCCCTGTTGGACGCGGTCGGTAGCGAGGTCTACCGCCTTCAGGGCGACGTTGCGCACGGACACCATAGGGTCAAGGGCTGTACTCGACCGACCCCCGACCGGGTGCGGCCGGATGACCGCACCGTTGAAGATCCGTTATCCCCGGTCAGCCCGGGCGAGAATTCAATGTCGGCGCCAGCGAGGTGGCCCTTGGCACAGGAGGTTCCGCCAGGAGATCCAGGGGCGCTCGTGATTCGTTGAGCTATGAGATCTTCCAGAGGGTCGCCTCGGTAATGAAGTCGAGTGTGTCGCCGCGAGCCACGACATTGATGATCTTTACCATCGCCAGGTTGTCGTCAGTGGTGAGGGTGCAGAGCACCGTGTTCTTGGGGAGCATCGTCGCTAGATCCTTTCCGACAATCCGCGACTGCAGAACGTTGGTCTCGGCCCCCGACTTGCACGCCTGCGGCGTCGTGCCGTCGCTCTTGCCGGTGGGTGTCAGAAATGTCAACAGAGAGCCTGACTCTCCCGTCACTTCCACCGCGTCGGCATATTCGATCTCGGACGCATTTTGGTCCCCGCTTGCGTAGCCGGGTCTGGGCGTGATCTTCGGAATGTCCAGGTTCACATCGCTGTACTGCCGGGAGCTTGGCGCACGGATGATGAGTGACTTGCTCTCGAAGATCACGGTGTAGTGGTCCGTGGCGGTGGCGGTCTGGGACGTGGTTTCGGCTGCCGCATCGGTGGGGCCGGCGCTTGGCGCCTGGGACTGGCTCGTCGTTAGGGCGTTCCTGCTCGTGCTGCCGCCCGTCGCCTCAGGACTCTTGTTTTCGCCTCCCGCCAGCTTCCAGGTGGCGGCCACCGCCACGATGACGGCCAACACGGTGGCGCTGAGGAGCAGCGGCGTCCTCCGCCCCCGGGTTGGAGCCGGCTTCGGGGCCGATTGCCCTGCCGGAGCCGATCCGTGTTGTGGCTGCTGTGTCGGGTGCTGGGATGGTTGCGGGATGTAAGTCGTCTCGTATCCGGGGCCTGCGGCTGCAGGCGGAACCTCGGGCTCGGGCAGATGGAGGGAGGCCTGCTCACGGCGCGTGATCTCCGTAGCCAACGGGTCGGGGAGCCACCCGGCGAAGTCCCGCAGCGGCCAACCGTAGGCCGCTTCGCACAGCTCGGCCAGCTCGGCGGGCGTGGGCCGCAAGGCCGGGTCGGCGGCCAGGCAGCGCTCCAGGATCGATCGCAGCGGTTCCGGGTAGCCACTCAGGTCCGGGGGACGGAATTCGGTATTGGCGATCTTAGTGCCGAGGGTGTACGCGGCACCTTCGCCGTAGGGATGGCGGTTGGTCGCCGTGACTGCCGCGATCAGACCCAACGAGAAGATGTCGGTGGCGGGCGTGAGGGGCTGCCCGTTGGCGTGTTCGGGTGACATGTACTGGGGAGTACCGACGACCCCACCGCTGCGGGTGAGCTGGGTGGCGTCGGCGGCCCGCGCGATACCGAAGTCGATTACCCAGGGCCCTTGGGAGCCGAGCAGGATGTTGCCTGGCTTCAGATCGCGGTGGATCACTCCGGCCGCGTGCACCGCGCGCAACGCTTCTGCCGCGCAGCCGGTGAGTTGCAGAGCTGTGGGTAACGGCAGTGGCCCGTACGCAGCGAGCGCCTGGTCGAGTGACAGACCCGGCACGTAGATGGTGGCAAGCCACGGCAAGGTCCCGGTTGTGTCGTGGTCGACAACCGGGACGATGTGATACCCCTGCACCCGGCGTGCTGACCGGATCTCCTGCTCGAAGCGGCGGCGGAACTCCGCGTCCTGCGCGTACTCGCGGCGGATCACCTTTAGGGCGACCGGCTGGTTGCCGCGGGTACGCGAGAGGTAGACGGAGCCCATACCACCCTCGCCGATCTTGGCGAGCAGTCGGTAACCAGCTACTTCGCGCGGGTCGTCGAGGCCCAGCGGACTCAGGTAGCTTCTGGCGTCGGTCGTGCTGATGCGATCATCCTCCCCCGTGACATCTCCGAGGGGAGATGGTATCGGTGACCGATGCAGAAGCAGGAACCACCCTGAACCGGCAGTGGTCGATCTCGTTCGAGGTTCGGGTTTACTACCGATTCCGGTAACTACCTACAGGACATGATCCAACACCCGGCCATACCCAACACTCAGCCATACGGGGGCTTGATGGAACGTAACCTGGCGACCTCAGCGGACCAGGCCGACTACCTGGTTGACCTCTCCAACGTCGTGCGTCAGCAGTCGATCGGAGGACCGGGGCTACGATCGCTGCGTCGACTCCACCTCGTGGTGCAAGCATTGGCGAAGCTCACTGGGGATCCCAACGTCCTCGTCTATCTGATTGCCGACACCAGCCTGTTGAGCGGCCACCGGGAGTTCACAAGTCAGGCGGACGTCCGCCGGCTTCGCCGCTGGGTCACCGACGGCCTGGTCGAGGAGGTCGATGATGCCGACGAGCGGGTTCTCGAAATTGCCGGCATGACCGGTCTTCAGGTCATCAGCAGTGACCATTATGTCGACCACCGCCTCGAGCACACCTGGATTCAGGGGAACACCTGGCAGTTCCTCAAACCCGAGCCCGGATCGGGCGGCATCGTCACATTGGTCTTGATGGACATGGGTGTCCGTACACCAGCCGAGATCTCCCGCCGTATGGAACTCTCCGCTCTTAAGAAGCAGGGTCTGCTGGATGGCTCCCAGACCCCCCTGATCGACGTACTCAAGCGAACCTGGCGCTGCCCGGAAGCCCGTTGTTCGCTCTATGATATCCGCCGTGGCGATCGGGTGTTTCTGCCCCGCATGCGACAGGGCGTGCCCACATGTGAGGTGCACGGCACGCCCCTGCTAGACGACGGTCCGCGCCCAGGCGCCGCGCAGCTCAAAGCCGTTGTCAACGGTGCTTGCGTAGGCCGCTACACCCTGAACGAGGACTCCGAGACTCGCGTAGGACGTAACCCTGCTCCGTCCGGCATCTCCCTGTACAACCTGCTGGATTCGACGGCCGCACCGAGGGTCAGCCGCGAGCACGTGGTCGTCTCGGTCAAAAAGGGCATGGTTCTGATCCGTGACATCAGCAGATACGGCACCCGGATGCGGACCGCCGGCAAGCGGGGGCGGCTGGGACCCTGGGAACCATTACCTCCGCAGGTTGACCGGCGCTTTCATCCCGGTGACGAGGTCGAACTTGCTCCCGGTGTGATCATCACTCGCAGTGGCCGACGTTTCCCTCCCGAACTTGCCGACGCCTGGCGGACCCCGACCCCTCAAACCTCTCTCCCGCCGGGCGCCGCCGCAACCACTCGGTTGAATTAACCTCGGGCTCCACCTCGCTGGCCGCACCGCCTGGTCAAGCGGCGGCGACCCCCACAAGGGTTCACGGTGCTACATTTACCTGTCGATCGCCGACAAGCAGCAGGAGCTCGGGTCCGTCCGACCAACTGTCCACGGCTGCGTGCCTGAAGGGATTCGGCGAAGACCGTGCTCCTGCTCTTGCGGTGGACGGGCCACTGTGTATCGGGTGCCTCTCTGCGCACAATTGCGAGGAACCGCAACCTGCTGCCGTGCCAGCCACCGCCGGATGGTGGGCACAGCGCTCGGTGCGAGTGTGTCAAACGCAGCCGAAGACTTCAGTCGGGCGGCGCGGTGAGCAGGCACGCTGAAATCTTGGAGTTCGCCAGCATGAACGCCGATTGTGCAATGGATCTTTCGGTTAGACAACGACCAGGCAGCACACGCTGCGGCCGAGGCGGCCGTGGCCCGTCTCGCCGCCCTTGACCGGGTATCGCCGCGCAGCCGACCGGCTACAACACCCCTGCCTGCCACACCCCCAACGCCGCCGCCTGCTCGTCGAAGGCGCGCACCACCGGGCTGTCCTTCCACAGCTCCAACTGCCGCCGTACACCCCGCAGTTGTGTCGCCAGCCGGGCCGATCGGTTACGGACGGCCAGCTCGCCGGCCCATCCCAGGGTCCGGGCCCCCTCCTCAACCTCACCCTGCCGGATGTAAGCGGTCGCCAGGTCGACCGTCGTCATGGCCAGGTTGCGCACCGACACCGCCGGATCCATGGCCGCCAGCGACGGCCCGATGACGGCCACTGCCTCAGCGGGACGCCCCAGCCTCAGCAAGCACTGACCACGGATGCCGGCCAGGAAAGCCTCGTCGTACCAGTCAACGAGCGATGGCACCCGGTCAGCGGCGGCCAGAGCGGTTTCGGCACGGTGCAGTTCCTGCATGGCGGCGTCGTAGTCGCCGGCCGCCGCAAAGGCCCGGGCAGCGATGTCACCGGCGTTGGCCCGCAGGACGTGGTCCGGCGTGCGCCAGGCCCAGGCCACAGCCGCCGAAGCGTGGTCGACGGCCAGGCGGGGCCGGTCCTGCCAGATGGCGGTCTGGGCGAGGTTGCACAGGATCAGCGCGCCGAGCTCGGTGTTGCGGGCGGCGTGGGCGGCCGTCCGGCCTTCCTCGAAATGCGGCACGGCGGCATCGAAGTCGCCGAGGTCGAAGATGAACCAGCCGGTGGCCCGGCAGAGCCCGGCGTAGACCGACAGCAACCGGGGACGAAGATCGGACGGGCAGTCTTCGAGCAGATGCCGGGCCAGCTGGCGCTGGTCCAACACCGTCTGGATCGCGGCCTGCGGCCCCAGAGCGGCGTCCTGGCCCAGGGCGCGGCGCAGGACCTCCTCGATGTGGCCGATAATCACGGCGTCGACCCGCGACGGGTTGCCCAGCGCGCCCAGCAGCCGATCCGGTTCCAGCGACAGGGGCTCGGGCAGCAAGGGGACGGCCGCCGCAGTCGCGGCCCACCCGACGGACAGCAGGAACTGGCGGCGTTTCACGGTGTCGGCCCAGGCTTGCAGGACCCGCACCAGGCCGTCATGGGCGAGCGGATCCGGCCGGACGGCCGGTTCCCGGCCGTCCGTGGCTGGTGCTGGCGGCTCGTTCCAGGGCTCCCCCAATGCGGCGGCAACCACTTCCTCTGGCAAGTGTAGGTTGCGCAGCGTATTCGCAAGCCCCGAATGTTCGGCTGCCACGGCCATCGGGACGTTCGTAGCGGCTGGCAGGACGTCGCGGCCGGTTATTCGGCGCGGATCCCTGCCGCCGTGCCAGTCCTCGGCCAAGCGGCCATGAGTGCTGGTGGCTGCTGGCCCATCCGTCTCCCGGCGCCGATCCGGCAACCTGAACCACAACAACGTCTCGGGGATACGTAAGACCTCGGCCCAGCGGATGAGCTTGACAAGATCAGTGATCGGTGCGCCGCTCTCGATGCGGCTGAGCTGGGTCTGGGTGAGGCCCATCCAGCCGGCCACGGTGGCCTGGGTGAGCGACGGGTGGTGGTAGGGGTGGCTGCGGTAGGCGGCGATCACCCGGCCCATGTGCCAGGCATGCAGGGCGTCGCGTAGCTGCTCGGACGACTCCCAGAAATCCGGCGGCACGTCCGGCGCCCGGATGATCCGGTCCCGGACGGCTCGCTGGCAGGGGGCACACAGCACGCCGTGGTTGTCACGCGCCAGCCGGGCACCGCAGCGGCAGTAGCGGCGCCGAGTTGCGGCGTGGTCCATGGGCCTGGTTCCCGTCCGGATGGAAATAGATCATCTGTTCTGGCAGCGCAGTGTATCCGTCACTTTGCGTGCCAACCATCCCCGGCAATATGCGTCCGGCGCATGATCCGGAAACCCGCTGCCCCTTGGGCGGGAAGACCTGGTCCGCCACGGTGTGCCCCAGGCGCCCGGGGCCGGGTCGAGCCCGTCGTTCCCTCCGCTCCCCGGCCTCGGGCGTCAGCCACGGACCGGAATCGTGAAGATCGGCTGACGGGAGGACGCTGGTGGGATGGGTGAGCGGAGGCTGCGAGTCGTGGCCGGAACCGCCGGGCGGGCTGCCGTTGCGCAGCATCGAGCTAGGGCTGCAAGGCGCGCTGGAACGGATGGAGGCGGTTGAAGCCGGCCTCGGCCGTTGCGCCGGCAATTGGCCGGGCGGGCCTTTGGAGCACGCCGCCCTGCTGGAACGCGCCGAGGCGGTCAGCGGGGAGCTGCGGTGGTTGCGGGAGCGGCTGGCGAAGCTGGCGGGCCGGATGGAGCGGGCGAAACAAACCGATGGTCATCGCAGCCGGAGCAGCACACACGATCACGAACCGGCCGACGATACAGCTTCCCTCACCCGACGATCATGCATGAAGCCGTGGCCAGGAACGGCGGCCCGGTGGGCTGAGCGGCCTGGCGGGAGCTGTGGCCGTTTCGAGGGGCCGGTGTGATGGAGGAGCGCTTCTCGCGACCGGCCAGGCCGCGACACGACGAGGACTCGGCAGCGCGTCCTGCGATGTACGGTTACATCAGCCTGCAGCACGACGACGAAGACGAGACTGCGGCACTGCGTGACCGGCTGACGGTGTACGCCGAAGCCGAGGGCTTGGCGCTGGTGGAGATCTACATCGATCGGAACGTCAGGCCGGGACAGATCATCCGGCCGGGGTTGACGGTGTTGCTGGACGCGGTGCTGCGCACCGAGGGGTGCGGGGTGTTGGTACCGACGGTGAATCATTTGTCACCGGCGTCTGCGGTGCGGCGGGCGGTCGAGGTGGAGATCGAACTGCTCGGGGGCCGGCTGATGGTGGTGGAGCCGGAGGGCGAGGTGCCGGATGTCGGTGGCCTGGTTCCTCCACCGCAACAGTTGGATCAGTGTGGTGCCCGCCAAGAGAAATGATCGATTCTGGCCGTCCAGGCTGGGTTTCCCTACCGGCGGACGTGCTCTGCCGGGGAGGGCAATTCCGGGAGCAGATCGACCAGCCCGGCCCACACCTGCCTGGCGCTGACCGGCACCAGTCGGACCGTCACCTGAAGGTCGATGTCCTCGGCGCGCAGCGGCTCGGCCGGCGCTTCCCGCCGCCAGAACCCGGCCGGGCCGGCGTCAATAACGACCAGCGAGCGCAGCTGGAGATCTTCGGGGGCTTCCGGCGGTACCGCCGGCCTGCCACCCCAGCTGGCCGTCACCCGCCAGGACAGCTTGTACCCGGACAGGACCGCGGCGAGCTGGGTGGTGTCGGCCTCGGAGATCGGCGGCTGATGCCGGCGGCCGGCTTCGCGGATGACGGTGACGGCCTCGGGCCGGTCAGCGGTACCCACGGCGTCCAGGGCCGTGAACGCCCGGTCGATCACTACCTCAAGGGCGTGGTGTGGTGCGGCCGCTGCGAACGGCGGCTGATCATCGCCCGGGCCCAGGGCCGCCACGGCGGGCAGTATTTTTACTACTTCTGCCGCGGACGGCAGGAGCGTACCTGCGATCTGCCCTACATCGTGGTGGAGCGGATCGAGGAGGCCGTGCTCCGGCACTACTGCCAGGTGCGCATCCCGGCCGAGGTCGGCGACCGGCTGCGGACAGCCATGGACCAGACCGTCGCCAGTGGCGCGGACAACACCCGGCAGCTGCGGGCGCAGTACGCCAAGCGCCTCAAGGAGCTGGATGCCCGGGAGGACCGCTATCTCGACTTGGTGGACGATCCGGACTGGCCGCGGGAGAAAGTCAGCGGGCGGATGCGGGCCATCCGCGACGAACGGGCCAGTTTGAAGCGGCAGCTGGACGACACCGATGGTGAGCTGCAGGTGGGCTACCAGGTCGTGACCGACATGCTGGAGCTGCTGGCCGACCCACAGGAGCTGTACCGGGTGGCCCAGAAGCGCACCCGGGCCATTTTGAACAAGGCGATCTTCACCAAGCTGTTCATCGACTTCGAGGGTGAGGGGCCGTATGTGACGGCCGACGAGCTGACGGAGCCGTTCGAGACGGTGGTGTATTTGCGGCGGGAGGCACGGGGCGGGGTGGTGATGCCTGGTGCCGGGGGTGAGGTGGAGCAGGTTGCCCGCGAGTCGCTCACTGGCAGCGGGGACGGCGGGATGCCAGCCGCACCGGAAGATCCGGAACTGGCCGGCGAGGACGGCCGGGATGCTGTTGGCAGCGCACGGTTGCGGCGGCGGTTTGCGCTGACCGGTGGGCGGTGGTATGAGCGACGGGACGACAGTGGCGTCCTCCTTGCGGAGGATGCCATGATCGATGATAAGGTTACTGTCCCGGGCTTGCTCGGCCACTCTTTGTGGGGAGTGGGTTCGAGTAAGACCGGGATGGTGGAGGTGAGGGGACTCGAACCCCTGGCCTCCTCCGTGCGAGGGAGGCGCTCTACCAGGCTGAGCTACACCCCCTGGAGCACTTGCAGCTTACAGCAGACCGGACGGATGTGGTGGACGGCCCCCGCTGAGCAGTTCCTGCCCCGCCGCGGCCGGTGCCGGGGATGGCTCACCCTTGCGCGCCCTGGGTACCAGCGGGGTCAAGGCAGGGCCGGCGGCCGGGTCCGCCTCGCACATCAGCCGGGTGAAGAAGGTTGCCGCGGCGGCGGGCCGCAGGAGCCCTGCCTCGTGGCCGCGCCAGCCGTATTCCCGGCCGCCGTCGAGGACGGCCCGGAAATCCGGTGTGTCCTCGCGGTCGAACACCATGCGGACGCTGTCAGAAATATGTCCGTTGCCCACCTGGATACCGGTATGCGTACCATTATCCGTGTTCGGAAGGGAGGGGGCCGGATGTCCGGAGGACCAGCGTCCGGATGAGGGGCTGTCCAGCGGGTAGTTTACCCAGAGTGACAAACCTTCCTCTGGGATCCATCGTGGATCCCAGAACGGCAGCTGCCACATCGCGCGGCCGGGGCGGAACAACGACAGTTCCACCCGCACTCCACGGCACCGTAGATGGAACCCGACCCCGTCCGGACGTAGTCCACGCAGTTCAACCGGTACGGCGCAGCTACGGGGGCACAGCCGGAAGCCCGCGGCCCGCAGGCTCGCGGTCCACTCCTCGAACGTCGGTTCCCGCGAGCCTGAGCTGCCCGGCGTCGTCCCGTACCGCTGACCGCGGTGGTCATTACTCACTGTGACGCCCCTTTGCGCTCACGTTGGTGATGACAGGCGGCGGAACAAGTCACGGAGAGACGTCCGTGCTGCCGGCGGGCCCGGCTTTCAGCAACCGCGTCGTATGCTGGAGCGCATCGGGCAAAAACAGCCACAGCGAGTCGAATCGGGCGATTGCGAACCGTACGGACAGGATTTTCCCGAAACGAACTGGACTTCTCCGGCTAACAAGCCCTCGCGTGCATGACCGGTGACGCAAAGGCGGTCATGGACGTCGGAAGAAGAAAGCGGACGTCAGCGCACGCGAGGGCGCGGACAGCAACATCCCGTGTTCGTGCGCGTGACAGCCCCGGCAGGCAGCTCGAGAAGCTGGGGCGCGCGCATGGTCACGGAGCCATTATGCACAGCGCACCCCAGCACGAGTCCATATGATCTAGGCCAGTTCCATCGCGGTTGACAGCGCCTCCCGCGGGCTGTCAAGCCACCCGCCGCCGGGCCGCTCCGGCCGTGTAGCCGCCGGAGCCCGCAGGTACGAGCCCAGCCGCGTGCGCCCTCTGTACTTCGGCCGCCAGCCGCCGCCCGGGCAGCAGCACAGGCCCCAGCGCAGGGCCTTCAGCCAAGGGTCGGCACCTCTACGACCCGTAGACCCGCATGCCTGGCCTTGTCGACGAGGTCGTCGGTCACCGACGCCCGATGTGAGACGACCGGGCGCAGCACCAGTGCGACGATCTCCTCGTCAGGGGCCTGCCGCAGCTGCGCCGCGCGCTCAAGCAGGCGTGTGTTCGTCCGGTGGTAGACGCCGGAGTCCCTGACCTCGTCGAGAATCTCCAGTTCGTCCGGTTTCAACGAGCTGATCAGCTGGTCGTACCGGAGGCACCACTGCGGCCCCCGGTCCTCGACCGACGTCCGCCTGAACGTGGGCACGTCGAAGGGCAGCACCACACGTACGGGAAGCCCCTTCGAGCGCGCGGCCGCTAGTACCACCAGGTCGGCTCCGGACGCCGCCGCGCCGACCAGCAGCCGTGGACGCAGCGCGTCGAGCGCTTCAGCGGTCCGACGTTCGACGTCGGGGATGTCACGCTCACGGAACCGCGGCGGGCTGGTGGCATGGCTGTCGATCTGCACACCGCCGAAGACGACGATCTTCGAGGGTGTGCCACGGTCCCGATCGGTCATGATTCTTCCATCTGTTCACCGGATACCCGGCACAAGGGTGCCCGGGGATCGAGGGTATCCGCCGATCGCGCAACCATCAGCGGCCACATCTCACTGCCGCCCCAATGGTTCACTGCCGTCCCAACGGTCACCTGGGCAGAAACGGGTGCCACGGGCAGCGGGGCGTCCCCAAGACGGCCCCGCGCAGGACAGCGGCCCCGTCCGGAACGACATCCGTCGGCCCGGCGGCCGCCTCGGCAGGGCAGCCGCGCCGGTGAGGATGTCGGGGCCGCCGGTGGGGCCGCGGCATCCGGTGGGGGATGCCTCGGTGGTCAACCGGTCAGCTCCCGACCGCGTGCCTGCGCAACAGTTCGTCGGCCTCGCCCGGATCGTCGCTGCCCGACGCGGGCTGCTGCGGGCCAGGTGCCGGTGTCGATGCCGGACCGGTCGATGCCGGGCCAGCGGTCAGACCGCCATGTGTCCCTGGGGGGTTGACCTGCACTCGACCCGGCCTGGAGGTGTTCGGGCGCCCGGCCGCGCGGGCAGCCGGGCGGGCACCGCCCACCGGCCCGGGCGCCTGCCCGAGGTCCGGGGCGCCATCCGTCTCAGCGGCATCCGCAGAGCCGTCGGCATCCGCGAAGCCATCGAGGTCGGCATCGGTGACGGCATCGAGGTCGGCATCGGTGACGGCAACGTTCCCAGCGGCCGGGGCGTCGGCCACGGATCCGTCGTCAACGGATCTGTCGACAGCCGTGCCGTCGATGACGGCGCCCTCAAGGATCTGCCCTCGTGGGGAGCCACCGGCCGCCGTGATCCGGGCGGTGGCAGCGGCGGCGCTCCGTGAAAGATCCACCGTCTGCGCGTTCGCCATCGCAAGATCGTCTCTGGGGGTGCCTCGGCCGGCGGGCGCGCCGGGGCGAGCCACGGCCTGGTCGGACAGCCGGAACGGCTCGCTGCCGGACACCCAGGGCTCGCCCGCGTCACCGCCCACGCCACCGCCGAGGCCAGTGCCGGCGGCACCTGGGCCGGGCATCCGGTAGCCGTACCGGACGGCGCGCTCGGCGGCGATCCGCCGGTCCAGCGCGAAGCGGGAGGCGCGCAGCCGCCGGTCGGCCTGGGCTGCCCTGCGCAGGTGCACGACATAGCTGACGACGGCCGCGTCCGCCAGGATCTGGACGGCGATCCACACGCCGCCCAGCAGCCCGGCGAGCAGCGCGGTCACCAGGATCATGGCCAGCAGGACGAACAGCCGCCGCCTGCGCAGCTGGATCAGCGCCCGCCGGTCGGCGTTGGTGCCGGCGGCGGCATGCGGACGAGGCGGGGAAGCCGGCGGGCGTGCCACGGGAACACCGCGCCACTCACCGCTGGGGCTCCCGCCGGACCCGTGCGTGGCCCGCGCCGACCCGGGAGGCCGAGCCGACGTGGCGGGCCGAGCCGACGTGGCGGGCCGGGTCGGCCCGGTCACCTGGATCGGCTCACCGTCGTCCGGATCGTCGTCATCCGGACCAGAAGAAGCAGCCGGCCGCATCGCGAGCTCCCTGTCCGGCCGCGACGCCCCTCGGCGTGACAGGACGCGCATCGCCGTAGTGAAACGTTCCGCCGATCGCTGTTCCAGCGTGCTGTCATGATGCCTCACCCACATAGGGATAAGCACGAAACCCCAGACCGCGACGATCGCGAGCCAGATCAGCGCGCTCATGACAGCGTGTCCGGAAGACGGCATCGGAGCGCGGACCGCGAAGCGCCCGTACGAGCCTCAGGCGGCGCGGGCTGCCGTACAGGCGAGTTGACCATGGACGGTGGCCTTCCTGCCGACTCGGATATCGAAGATGACGTTGGCGGACCCGGGCCCCGCATGTCGACCGCGCCGAAATACGAGGGGCTCCGGCGGCCCGATCATGGGCGTTCGCGCCGCCGGGAGGATAGGGACGCCCAGCGGCGCGACGCCGCTATCCTCAGGCGCTCCGAGGAACGCTAGTGAGCGAATACCGTCCGGTCACCGACCCGAAGAGCGCGTGTCGCGGCATCGCAGCCCACATCACGTTCACGCTTAGTAACTGAATTGAGGCCGAGAAAAGCTCATCGAGCCAAGCTCGATCGCGAAACGGCGACGCACACACCACAAAAGGATCTTAACGGACAGACAAACCATGACAACCATCCCTACGTGTGGCCGACGTCACATCTGAAAGTAGACGCATGACTACTCTCAGTTAATGTCGAGTAGGTGTTGTTGATCTCAGCTATGTGGCGCGCGGACGCTGTGCCAGCGGTTCAGCAGCCCTTCCGGAGCGTCCTCCGTGGTGATGGCGTAGCTGATGTGGTCCCGGTAAGCCCCGCCGATCGCCAGATAGCGCCGGTGGAACCCCTCCTCGCGGAACCCGAGCTTTTCCACCACCCGCCGGCTCGCGGTGTTCTCCGGCCGGACGTGCGCCTCCAGCCGGTGCAGTGCCACCGCGGTGAAAGAGTGATCCACCACCAGCGCCAATGCGGTCGGGGTTATCCCACGGCCGGCATACATACGGTCAACCCAGTAACCGACATGGCCGCTGTTCAACGCGCCACGGACGATCGTGGAAACGGTGATCTGTCCTACCAGCCGGCCCTCGAACGTCACGGCGAACGGCAGGGCCTGACCGACACGCGCCTGCTGGCGCAGCCGCCGCACCATCTGGATGTAGACCCCGACGGTCTGGCGCCGCGCCCACGCCTCGTCGGTGGCGGGCAGCGCCTTCGCCGTCGCCTCCCACGGCGCGAGCCAGTCGCCGTTGCGCAGCCGGATGTCGACCCAGGTGGCAGCCTCGCGCAGCCGCAGAGGACGCACGGCCACCGGCCCGTCCGTGAGACTCGCCGGCCACCCGGGCGCCCTCATCCCCTCTTCTCCCGCGGGCTCCGGCCGGCGCCCGCCGCGTCACCGGCATGATCGTGGGAGCCGGCGTGACGGTGCTCCCCGCCGCCCCTGATCTGCGCGACGGCGTGCCCGGCCACGCCGGCGAGCACGGTCATCCCGTCGGCGACGCCACCGGTGGAGCCCGGCAGGTTCACCACCAGCGTCCCCTCCCGCACACCGGCGATCCCGCGGGAGAGGACCGCCGTCGGGACCGTCTCCCGGCCGGCCGCGCGCAGTGCCTCGGCGAGCCCGGGCACCTCACGGTCGATCACCAGCCGGGTCGCCTCCGGCGTGACGTCCCTGGGCGCGAGACCGGTGCCGCCGGTGGTGACGACCAGATGGATCCCGGCACGCACCGCCGCCGTCAGCGCGGCCACGATCGCGTCGGGCTCGTCCGGGACGACGACCACGTCGTCGACGACGAAGCCGATCCGGCCGAGCGCCCCGGCCGCCAGCGGCCCGGACCGGTCGGCGTACCCGCCGGCGTGCACGCGGTCCGAAACCGTGATCACTCGGGCACGGGCACCGGCCGGTACCCCTGACGACCCGGCCCGCACTCCCGTGTCCGGCGGTGCGACGACCGGGTGGCGCCGCCAGTCACCCGACCGTCCACCGGTCTTCACCAGCAGCTGGATGTCGGTGAGCGTCGCGGCCGGATCGACTGCCTTGACCATGTCGTGCAGTGTGAGCCCGGCCACCGCCACCGCGGTCAGCGCCTCCATCTCCACGCCGGTGCGGTCCGCCGTCCGGACGGTCGCGGTGATCTCGACACCATGGTCGTGGACGTCGATGTCGACCCGGACCCCCGACAGCGCGATCGGATGGCACAGCGGGATGAGCTCGGACGTGCGCTTGGAGCCCATGATGCCCGCCACCCTGGCCACCCCGAGCGCGTCCCCCTTGGGCACGCCGGCCCCGCGCAGCAGGTCGACGACGGCGGGCGCCACCCGCAGGCAGCCGCGGGCCGTCGCCGTCCGCGCGGTCACGTCCTTGGCGGAGACATCGACCATCCGGGCGGCGCCGGTGGCGTCCACATGGGTCAGCTTCGGCCCGTCCGGCTCGGTCACCCGCCCACCTCCACATGCCGCCGGCCGGCCGGTGGCACGCCGCCGCGGCGGCTCGCCACCGTCACCTCGTCGTCGAGCAGCAGCGCGGTCAGCTCCCGCCCGGCGGGCAGCTCACCGCCATCCGCCGGAACGATCAACAGCGCGTCCGCGGCCGCCAGCGCCGACATCTGGTGGGCGCCCTGGCCGCCGGCGAGATGCGCCACGGGCGGGCGGCCCGCGCCGCCATCGGCCAGCCGGACCCGCAGGTACGAGCGCCGGCCCGCGGCGGCCCGCACCGGCTGGGCCGTCGTGACCACCAGCGTCGGACGGTGCACGGACGCAAGCCCGCGCATCCGCCGCAGCGCGGGCCTGACGAACAGCTCGAACGACACCAGCGCGCTGACCGGGTTGCCGGGCAGGGTGAACACCGGCACGCCGTCGAGCACCCCGAACCCCTGCGGCATCCCGGGCCGCATGGCGAGCCGCTCGAAACGGACCGTCCCCGCGGCGGCGAGAACCTGCTTGACCACGTCGAAGGCGCCCACGCTCACCCCGCCGGTCGTGATCACAGCGTCGGCGTCGGTGCGGACGTCGTCGAGCAGCGCGGCGAACGCGTCCGGGGAGTCGGGCACGCCGGCGAACCGCCGGACCCGCGCGCCCGCCTCCCGCGCCGCCGCCGCCACCGCGTGGCTGTTGGAGTCGACGATCTGCCCGGGCCCGGGCGTCCCACCGGCCTCGACCAGCTCGCTGCCGGTCGACAGGACCGCCACCCGGGGACGCGGGTGGACGGTGGGCGCCGCCACGTTCAGGGCCGCGAGCAGGCCGATCTGGGCCGCGCCGAGCAGCCGCCCGGCGGGCAGGACCAGGTCGCCGACGGCCACGTCCTCCCCGGCCCGCCGGATGTTCTGTCCGGGCACGGGCGCGCGCGCCACGGTGACCCGGTCCATCCGGCCGTCGGTCCACTCGACCTGGACGACGGTGTCGGCGCCGGGCGGCAACGGCGCCCCCGTCATGATCCGGGCGGCGGTGCCGGGTGCCACCGGCGCCGGGGTGCCCGGCGCGGCCGGGATGTCCCCGGTGACCGGCAGGGTCACCGGGTGGTCGGGGCCGGCGCCGGCGACGTCCGCGGCGTACAGGGCGTAGCCGTCCATGGCCGAGTTGTCGAACCCGGGCAGGGCGGTGGCCGCGTGCAGGTCGGCGGCGAGCACGCAGCCGTGGGCGGCGCCCAGCGGCAGCGGCCGTGCGGGTAACGGGCCGACCGCGGCGAGGATGTCGGCGAGGTGCGCGTCCACCGACTTCACGTCGATCGCCTCACACCGGTCGCCTCCACCCCGCCAGGCCCGCCAGGCCCGCCAGGCCCGCCGGCCGTCTCACACCTGTCACCGGCCGGGCTCTCACGGACCGGGATCGGACTTGGGGCCGCCGGCGGAGACGTACTCCTCCAGCCACGGGTACAGCTCCCCGCCGATGTCCGGCCGCTCGCAGGCGAGCCGGATCACGGCCTTGAGATAGTCCACCCGGTCACCGGTGTCGTAGCGGCGCCCGGTGAAGACCACCCCGTGGACGGGCTCGCCCGCATCGTCGCCGAGGTGGGCCAGCGTCCGCAAGGCGTCGGTGAGCTGGATCTCGTTCCCACGGCCGGGTGGTGTCCGCCGCAACACGTCGAAAATCGCCGGTGACAGGACGTACCGGCCGATGATCGCGAGGTTGCTGGGCGCCTCGTCGGCCGAGGGCTTCTCCACCAGGTCCCGGATGCGGACGGTCTGGTAGCGCTCCCCCGCCGGCCCGACGGCCGTCGGGTCGACCGTCGCCACCCCGTACAGCGAGACGAGTTCCTCCGGAACCTCCATGAGGCCGACGACGCTGCCGCCGAAACGCTCCCGCACCGCGAGCATCTCCACCAGCAGCGGATCACGTTCGTCGATCAGGTCGTCGCCGAGCAGGACCGCGAAGGGCTCGTCGCCGACGTGCCCGGCCGCGCACAGCACGGCATGGCCGAGCCCCCGCGGGGCCTGCTGGCGGACCGAGTGCACCTCGGCGAGTTCGGCCGACGCGCGGATGCGTCCCAGCCTGGCCGTGTCACCCTTCCGTTCCAGGGCCGCCTCGAGTTCGGTCTCCCGGTCGAAATGGTCCTCCACCGCCTTCTTGGTGCGGCTCGTGACAAGAAGCACATCCCGTAGACCGGCGCGGGAAGCCTCCTCCACCACATACTCGATGGCCGGCCGGTCGACGACCGGCAGCATCTCCTTGGGCAGGGACTTGGTCGCCGGCAGGAACCGGGTGCCGAGGCCCGCAGCCGGAATCACCGCCTTCTTTACTGACATGGGCGAAACCATAGCCGCTCGGCGAAGGCGTCGGTGGTTTCCATCGCGGCCGCAGCGGTTCCCGCCTACGGCTTCCC
>NZ_CEVIVC010000098.1:6367-18763 GCF_982290645.1 Protofrankia sp. CiP1_Cm_nod4 | reverse complement strand
CCTGCCGCGGTCGTGCCAGGATCGCGCGGCGCGTCCACCGCGGTCGCGCCGTCCGACGGGGGAGCCGGCGTGCCGTGCGCGCCGCCGGGATCCGGCGCGGCGGTGGCCGCGGCGAGCAGCCGGTCCACCCGTTCCGGGGTGAGGAGGCGGTGGGCGGGGCCGCCGTGGTCGATCCGGCCCTGGCGGGCCAGGGCGAGCACGCTGTCCTCGGCCTCGAGCAGGTCGAGGGTGGTGTAGACCGGTTCGGGTTGGCGCCGCCGGCGGGCGGCGGCGGTGTCGACGAGGACGATCCGCGGGTCGGCAAGCGTCCGCTCGGCGATGTCCGCTATGGCGTCGGGGTCGAGCCGGTCCCCGGCCCAGGCCGCGACCTGTTGGACGATCTCCCGGGCGGTGAACGTGGGGGTGTGGGCGGTCAGTCCGGCCGGGCCGGTCAGCCGGTCCGCCAGGTTGGCGATGTCCGCCGGGGTCGGCGGGTCGATGGTCCGGTCGATGCGGGCGCCGAGCGTGCGGACCTGCCCGGGTGTCCATCCGGCGTCGGTCAGCCGGGCGTGCTGGGCGGCGCGGACCTGGCCGTCGGCGAGAATTTTCTTCGGCGCTCTCGAGCCGCGTTGCGCCGCGGCCTTGGTCGCGCCCGAGGCGGTGAACCCGTCCCGGATGAGCGCGGCGAACTCCTCGTTGATTTCTCCGGTGCGGGTGGAGAACGCCTCCACCAGGCCGCGGGGGATGTTGGCCAGCTCGGCGACCCCGTTGCGGACCGGCCCCCAACGCAGCCCGCGGCGGCGGGACAGCTCGTGGCGCAGCGCGGCGGCGCCGAGGTAGCCGGCGGTTTTGACGTGGGCGAGGAACACCTCGCCGTCCACCGCCCGCGCCACCCCGGAGCTGTCGGCGACGGGCCGGCCGTCGTCGTCGAGGACGGGGACGGGGACGGCGTTCGCGACGATGGTATGGATGTGCAGGTGGGCCTCGTCGCTGCGGGCCACCTCATGCCGGTAGGAGGCGGCGGCCAGGCCCAGGCCGGGCCGGTTGGTCCCGTCGACCGTGCCGACGGTGGCGTGCCGCTCCAGGTAGCGGAGGACCGTGTCCACCCCGGCGTCGAGAGCGGCGGCGATGTCCGCGCGCAGCGCGTCGTCACCGAACGCCCACAGCAGGCTGATGCTTTTCGGGACCGCGCAGGTCACATCGAACCCGATCACCACCGTCGGGGGTTCCCGGGCGGCGGCGAACCGTTCCACCTCGGCCCGGGAGAGCAGCCACCGTCCCGACCCCGGTTCCTTGACCGCCACCAGCCGCTCCCCGCCGGGGCCTGCGCCGGTGCTGGCCGCCGGGTCCGTGTCCGCCGCGCCGCCCGGCGCGGACGGCCCGCCGGCCGGGCCGTCGGATCGCCTGCCGGTGCCGCGCGCGGCGGTGCGCTGCGCGAGCCGCCGCAGATAGGACGCTCCGACCCCGAGGATCGCCGCCGCCTCCCGCAAGGTCAGGACATCATCCTGCCCCTGCCCCGCCGTCGACGGGGTGCCGATGGCCGACGGGGTACCGAGGGTGGCCCGACCGGCCGACCCGGCCGCGGGCAGCACCGGCAGTCCGGTGCGGGCGTGCAGCCCGCACAGCAGCCGCTGTAGGTGCACCGGATCGACCTGGCCGCGCAGCCCGAGCAGATCCGCGCCGGAACCCCGCGCCCGCCCGCGAGCCGTCCCGGCGCTGTAGTAGCCCGCAGGGCCGTGGCGGACGGTTTCGGATGCGGTCGGGGTGCCGTGGACGTAGTCGACGACCCGCCGGGCCGCCGCGGCAACATCGGTAAAGTCCCGGGCCCGTAACCCCAGCACCTTCACCGTGGCAATCACTGTTCGTCATCCGTCATCATGGACATCTCATTCCGCGCATACGGCACCGTGCTCCGGCCCGGAATCCGGTGGCACGTCGACACGCGAAAGCCCGCGTCCCTCGCTGGGTGAATCAGACCGGTCGAACCGGAACCGGCATCGGAAACAGAACCGGTCGCATCGGCGATGACATGTCATCGCCGCGCTCATCGCGGCTGTCATCGCGGCTGGTCGGCGGCCGTGCCGGCATGGGCGTGGTCTGCCCATGCCGGCGGGGTGTCGCCCTCCCGGATCCAGAGCGGGCCTGGGAGCGGGCCGGTTATCGTCGGGTCCCGTGGATGAGCCGCCGGTGTTCGTGGGGTCCTCCGACATCGCCGTCGTCCTCGGCCTGACCCGGCAGGCCGTCGACCGCCGACTGCGGATCGATCCCGTCGCCCCCGCGCCGGCCGCGACGGTCAATCGCACCCGGACCTGGGGCGGCACCCGGGTGTGGTGGCGCGCGGACATCGACCGCTGGCTCGGCGGCCCCAACCCGGACCGCTGGACGTCCCTGCCCGGCCAGGCCCGCTGACTCCGAGGACCGCGCGGCACGTCCGTCCCAGCCCCGCCCGGTCACAGACCAGTCGATCATGATCTGGTGGTGAGTCGTGCGGTTTCCCGGTGGTCGGTAGCACGGGTGCGCGGAGACGGGACCGGTTTCTCCGGTCAGAACCGGTGGAACACGCCGTCCGAGTGGCGTGCCCGATCCGCGAATACATCCACTGTGGGCTGCGATGACACGTCATCGCGTAGTTCCCGGACGGCGAAACCGGGGTGTATCAAACGGCACCGGGTGGCACGAAATCCGTAAGGGACATATGACGGTGTCGCGCACAGCGCGACACCGTCGAGGAGCGTTTTCGTTCGAATATTCGCGAGCTGCCTTTGGCGGGGTTCATGGGATGTTTCAAGATCTGAAGTGTTGTCGCTGGACGGCTCCACGGTCGCAGGTGGGCGCCGGCGCACGTGTGGAGATGCTGACGTCGATCGGATCATCCGCTGCCGGCCGCCGTGTCTCATCGGAGTCCGCGGTCGCAGCGGATCCGGTTTCCCCGCGTCGTATGTCGCACGCGAAGGGACGGCGGCACCGGCTGATCGATTTACTGCCACGATCATAACGATCGCGGATCGTTAGCTGTCAGTATCGGTGTGTAGCCATTGACGGTCCCTGCACTTCGGCCGTTTAATAAACGCAGGAAAAAACGGGGGGATTGTCGTACCCAGGTGTCGATGGGGACGGCTCTGCCGAGGCTCTCTGGAGGTTTGACCTCGCCTCGGAACGGCACGACCAGCCAGGGGATACTGGCAGCTCCGTCCGGGGCGGCACACTCGGGGCAGAGCAGCGAGAGTCTTTCGCTGCCGGCCCCGATCCAGCAGCGGACGTGTCTTACGTGCCGGTCGAGCGGCACCAGGTGACGATCGGGGAGCCACCGCGGTGCGGCTTGGGGCGAGGTTGTGGATTGGCCGTCGATCCTGGCGTTGCTCGGCGCTGCCGGAACCGGGTGTGCCACGGTGGTCGTCACCTGGCTTCGGACCCGTGTCGGGGACGTGACGGTGACCGTGACGTCGGGGCCGGACGGTCCAGCGATTGATCTGAACGCGACCAACGTGCGGAACCTGGACGCGGAAGGACTCCGACGCCAGATCGCGGACGTCGTTCGCGGGCTGGCGGACTCGCAGGCGCCATCCGGGGCGCAGGCCGACGTTGGGGAACGACCGGGCGACCGGGGTGACTGGTCGGATGGGGAGCTGGAAACGGGGCGGTTACCCGTCACCGCGCCAGCTCCCTGTCCGGCCGGTTCCAGTGGGGACGACTCTCTCGTAGAGAACGCCGTGTTGGGCTCGCATGGTGGATTCGACGGACGAGGCTATGGCGGTGTCGTGGACGAGTAGCCCGAGTTCGATGTTGGTGTTCTCGGCGTTGTAGGAGAAGTTCGCGCTGGTCGTCAGCATGATGACATGATCGATTATGATCATTTTTGCGTGGCTGACCAGGGGGCGGGTCGCGCCGGCCGGGGTGGTGGTCTGGAAGACAACGGCGGCGGGCAAATGATCGGCGATCTGTTGCGGTGTTCCCGCGGCAGCGTCGACGTAGACGGTGACCGTCATCTGTGGCCGGGCCGATGCTGCCCTGAGTGCTTCCCACATGCGGGAGCGGGGGGTGAAGTTGTAGCTGGAGCAGGTCACTGATATCCGTGCGGCGTCGATGAGCCGCAGGACCTCGCTGGTGAGGCGCCCGTGGGAGGCATGCGAGCCGGGCATGGTCCATACGGGGGTGATGGTGGTACGGACGGAGCGCGCTCCAGCGATCGCTCGCAGCACCGCGACGGATGTCCGGATGTGGTCCTGGCCGTCCTGATCAACGAGAGGACCGCCCTGGGCACTGGCCCAATCAGCCCCCGCTACCTCAGCGAGCACCTGCTCCGCCGCGGCATATATCTCGACCGCATCCGCGCCGACCGTGTGCTCCACGAGGCCCTGACCGTCGGCCCTGACCCCCTGCACCTGGCCCTCGTCTTCAACCTGTCGCACTCCACAGCCAGCAGATACGCCGCCATCGCCCAGAACCTCCTCGACGACCAGGGGGTCGAGGACCGTAACAGGAATTAGCGTGAGGCGTCACTCAGCGGCCGGGGTCAGCAGTGCGGCGGCGCGGTCGGCGCCGGTGGGCTGCGAGAAACGGCCCGGGCGGTTAGAGAAGGTCCTCAAGTCGGGTGGCGACCTGGCGGTAGCGGCTAACCGGGACGAGGTGCACACCGGCGAAGGCGCCGCTGTCGCGTAGCCGTAGCACCTGGTCGCAGGCCGCTTCGACCCCGGCCGCCTGGTTCCGTTCGACTGCTTGGACGAGGTCGTCGGGGATGTCGATGTCGGGGATGGTCGCGGCGAGGCGGCGGGCCATCCCGGCGCTCGCGAGGACCATGACGCCGGCGTAGATCGGCAGTTCGACCGGATGGGCGTCGCGCCAGCGCAGCAGGGCGTCCACCGAGTAGCTGACCTGTACGAACAGGAAGTCGGCCGCTCGTTTCCATGTGGGCAGTGGACGTAGGCCGGCCGCGGCGCCGACCCGGAACGCCGGCATGTCCGCGAAGACCGGATCCTCGCTGGCCGCGCGGGCCTCGTCCATCATCGCGCGCACGGTCAGGTCGCTCGTCCGGTTCCCGGCGGTGGGTTTGTCGCCGTGGACGAACAGGAATTCCTCGACGCCGTAGGCCGCGGCGGTGAGCAGGTCGCGGCGGAAGCCGAGCAGGTTACGGTCACGGGAGTTCACGCAGGCGATGCTGCGTCCCCCCATCGTCTGCACCTCGTGGGCGACGGCGATGCTCGACACCGTCGCGCGTCCGATGTGGTTGTCGGGGATCAGGAACGCGTCGGTGACGGGGCTCAGGACGCCGATCTGGTGGCGGGCATGGGTCAGGTCCGGCCGGGTCGGCGGCTCGATCTCGCAGATCAGCTCGAAGCCCCGCACCGGACGTTCGTGACCCGCCGTGGATTCCTGCATCCGGACAGGATAGGGACGCCACGATCCACAGACCACAGCCACACCGCACGTCCCCGAGGGCGACAACGGCCACGCTCTCTTCTGGGCCAGCCGACCGACCTGAACCGGCCCCGCGGAGCAGATCCACGAAGACCGGACAGAACCCGCCACAACCTCGAACCTGATCACCAGAAAAGCCGTGGGTTCGATGCGAAGAACCTTCAGTCAGGCTGAACTTGCGGACTTCGTGCCGGTAAGAAACGTGTCACCAGCCGCAAACGGCGATGATCTAGCTGGGTGCCGGCGGGGCGGCGGTGAGTGCGTGGCGGCCCCGGCCGGCGGCGCGTAGCTCACGCAGGTCGGGGATGTGGTTGTAGAGGGTGCTGGGGCTGCCGCCGAACAGCTTCGCGATCGAGGTGACGCTGGCTTCGGAGTTGGGGAGTAGGTCGCGGGCGGCACTGATGATCTTGGGGTGGCGACGGTCGGGCGTCCGCCGACGCGGCCGCGGGCTCGCGTGCAGCGAGTCATCGGTCTGGAAAGTGCGCTGCCGCTGCTGGCAGGAGCTGCCCCCTCGATCGGAACAGGCTTCGCCGCGGCGGCCATGTTCCTGAAATCCCAGACGACCTACAACCTGACCTCACCAGGCACGGCGTACTACCTGCTCGTCGCCCTCGGGCTGATCACGGCGCTGGGAATCATCGCCTCGGCCCTGCCACTGCTCAAACGGATCACCGGCCCGGAAGACGCGCGCAGCGGCTGACGCGACACGGGGTGGTCTCCACCGGTCAGTGCATCATCCGGGTGTCCGCCTCATGCCGGACCCTGTGGATCCCAGCACGATGCGGGTGGTGCACTGACCGGTTGAGACCGCCCTGACGAACGTCCAGCTGTCGACACGCCGGGCATCCCATATCCACAGCTCACCCTCGAAAACAACGACCATGGATGACGACCATAAATTCAAACTCGGTGTCAGACGAACCGTCCCTGACAGCCTCGGCGGCAACATCCCGCACCCGGCAGGATCACCGGCGCTGATCGTCCCCTCGCGGTCGGTAGAGGTAACCGTGCCGGTGCTCCGGCAGAACGAACAAGTTCTGTTACGGAGTCCCGGATGCGGACGTCCCGCGCCACGCCCGTACGAGGCCCTCAAGCTGTTTCGGTCCGCTGCCGTGCAGCACGATGTGGTCCACCCCGGCGTCGAGGTACTCCCGCAGGCGCGCCGCGCAGTGCGCGGCGGACCCGACGACGCAGCCGGTCTCCACCCACTCCCGCGGTAGCTGCGTACCGAGCTCCAGCAGTTCGCTCCGGTGGAATTTCTGATCGGCCGTGCCGCCGCCCTCCAACTTCTCCTGCCGGAGCAAACGGCGCAACGGCTCGGGATCCCACCCGTTCTCACGCATGATGAGTTCGCCGACCCCGCCGAAGTCCAGGTGAGTAATCATCCGTGCGTTGACGACTGCCAGCTCTTCCTCCGGCGACAGATCGGGAGCGGTGATGACGATCGCGTAGAGCTTCAGTGACCGCGGGTCACGCCCGATCCGCTCACACGCCTCGTCCAGGCGCCGTGACACAGCGGCGACGGCCTCGACTGTCAGCTCCGAGCCAAGGAAGACGCCGTCGAACAACCGGGCCGCGAGCGCCGTCGCCTTCGGCAGGGGGGACCACGCGCTCAGGAGGAGCCGCGGCCGGGGTGCCGTCGGTGGATCAACCATGCGCAGGTTCGGGAACCGTCCCAGCGGACCGTCGTAGTCGATGGTCTCGCCGTCCCACAGGCGCAGCAGGATCGACGCGTAGTCCTCGAACGCGGCCATTTTCGGAACAGGCATTCCATGGTCGCCGAGGACCGATCCGAGGCCGCGGGCAAGCCCGAGCAGCAGCCGGTCACCGAACGTCTCCTGCATCGTGGAACCCGCGGCGGCGGTCATCAGCGGATGTCTGCTCCCCGCGGCGATCGAGCCCATGCCCAGGCGGATCCGCTGCGTGCTCGCGGCGACCGCGCCGCAGAGCACTCCGAGTTCCTTCATGTCCAGCCGCTCGGCGATCCACGCCGAGGTGAGGCCGAGGCGCTCCGCGTCGATCGCCTCCGTGATCGCCCGGGCCGGGTCCTTCACCCGGCCCGGTAGCAGGTAGATCCCGAGCTCGTCGATCGGCTCCGGTAAGCCGCCGCCCGCCGTGCCGTGCTCCGGGGTGATCTCGCCGCTCCTTGTCTTCTCTCGCGCGATCCTCTCTCGCGTGTGCCCGCTCACTCCGCGTCCCGCACCGGCGTCGTGGCGTTCCCGGTCAGCACGGAGCGGATGTCGCCGGGGACCTCGCTCGGAAACCCGGTCATCCGGAACCACGCCTGCTCGCGCGCGCTCTGGCGGGCGGCGACGCCCACCAGCAGCTCGCGAGCCGCGGCGCGGTCCTCAGCGCTGCCGTCGGCGGCGATCGCCGTGACACGGGCGTCGACCGCCACCTTCAGCGCCTGGGCCTCCGCCCGCAGGAGCGCGAGGTCGGGGATCGCCGAGGGGTCGGGGGCCGGGACGGCGTGCGCGTCGGTGGTGGGACGGACGACAGGGCCGAGAGACGGTCGAGCAGTTCGCGGTACTCATCGCGTTCGGTCGCCTCGTAGAGGGTCTCGGACTCCTGGACGTCGAGCACCCACTCCAGGGTCGCCAGGACAAGACCGGCCTGCTCCTGGACGAAACTGTCGTCGGCGGGCAGCGCCGGAACAATCGACTTGACCATGGCCGAACGGATGCCCCGTAACTGCTGTGAGATGGTAGGGACCATGGTTCAGGCTCCTTCGAGAACACGGTTGAGCTCGGCCATGGACGACGCACCGAGGCCGCTGAGGAAATTCATCATCACGTCGAGGTGCGTCATGCGGTCCTCGGTGATCCGGATACCTGATGCGCTGGTGGCTACCACCACCCAGTGCATGTTCAGCACGGTATAGTAGCGCAGCCGTTCCGGATCCACGGAGAGGCCCGAGATGCGTTCGTACTCCGCGATAAAGGTCTCCGTGTCGACAAGGCCGCTACAGAGAAAACGGCCTTCGTCATCCAGGTGGCCCCAGCCGCCGAGCATCGCGTACGCCAAGTCGTGGTGCCGATCGCCGAGGTGGCTGAGTTCCCAGTCGAGGATCGCCGTGATCTCGCCCGTGTCCTCGTCGAACAGGAAGTTCCCGTTGCGGTAGTCGCCGTGCACAATCGAGATCCGGTCGATCGGCGGGCGGTTGTCCCACAACCACTGGCGGGTCAGCGTGACCGTCGGGTGCGGCTCGAAGGAGTCCTCCTCCCACACCCTGTCCCACATCCCGAGCCGCCAGTCGACCCCTGCATCGTGCCGGCCGCCGGCACCCCGAATGCGTCCAGAGCGACGGTCGACGGATCCAGGGCGTGCAGCGTGGCCAGGTGGGCGACGAACTGGGGGGCGAGCTTGGCCCGCAGCTTCGGCCCGTAGACCGTGCCGAGCCCGGACGCCCTGCGCTCACCCTTTGTCGGCGCGGCGACACCACGGGCGAAGCCGCAGACCATCGCGGGCTCGCCCAGCTCGGCGTGGTCCTGGGTCACCCAGTAGGCGCGCGGCACGGGCAGGACGCCCTCCAAAGCCCGCAGGAGCTGGAACTCGCGAACGCGGTGCGTCTCCACGACGGACGCAGGCGGGTTCATCCGCAGCACCATCCGGTCGCGGCGCGGTTCGCCGTTCTCCGTCCACTCGAGGTCGAAGCCGAACTGCTCCTTCGACGCGCCGCCCGGCAGTCGGGCAAGGCCGCTGATGGTGAAGGGGCCGTCCAGCCGGTGGGCAAGAAAGGCGTGGAGGCGCTCGCTGATGTCCTCCACGCTGCGGGCGGTGTGCACGTCGTGCCCCCGACGTCGCAGCTTCGTGCTGAGGACCTCATCGACGGCCGGTTCGACGGGATGACGTCGACGCAGCTCCTCGATGCGCCGCTCCACACCCTCCGAAGCGCTTGTGAGCGCGTGTTCCGTGGTGACCATGGCCGGGAAGCTAACACCGGCCATGTCGGACGCAACAGAGTAGGAACATACTCTGTCTGGGCGCAGACGAGCAGGCGTCCACGAACGAACGCGGGACGATGCGCGCGGCGTGTTGCCCGTCGGCGCGGTCAGCGGAGAAAGCGCGCCAGGTCGGTCCGCCGGGACACGCCGAGCTTGTGGTATATGCGCTGCAGACGGTTGCCGACAGTCCGCACGGACAGCTGCAACTCGGCCGCGATGTCGCGGTCGGTGTGTCCCGCCGCGGCCAGCAGCGCGGTCTCACGCTCGGCGTCGGTCAGCTGCACCCGCGACTCGATCGGCGCGAGTGCCGGGGTGACGGCGCCCTTGCAGCGCGCCGCGAGCGCTGCCGCTCGGTGCAGCCCGGCATCCGCGCGGTGGACGTCGCCTGCCCGGCGCCAGGCGACCGCAGCGTCGGCGGCGGCCTCGGCGGCCAGCAGCTCGGCGTCGAGGTGTTCAAAGGTCGTGGCGACCGCGTCGAGCGCGCGTGGATCCTCCTCGGCGAGGGCGACGACGTGCGCGGCCCGCGCCGCGACAAGGTCGCCTTCCAGCTCTCGGGCGAGAGCAACAAGGTGGTCCACGACCCGGCGCGGCGTCCCGAGCCTGCCGATGTCGTGGAGCGCGGCTGCTGCGCCGGTACGGTCGCCGATCTGCTCGCCCACCTGGGTCGCGCGGGCGAGCAGATCGCGGCCCTGAGTGATCCGCCCCTCGGCCACGGCCGTCCACGCTTGGGCCGCGAGGTGGTCGGTCCAGCTCCACCGTGGCTGCTCGATCCCGAGGGCGTCGATGGCCGCGAGGGAGCGCCGCGCCGCGGCGGCGTCACCCGCGAGCGCCTGTGCCTGGGCCAGGAGTGAGAGCAGCGTGTGCTGGACCCCCAGCCGCCCGAGCCGATGCAGCAGGGTTGCCGCCTCCCGGGCGTCGCGGGTCGCGGTCCGGACGTTGCCGCGATCGCGGACGGTACGCGACAAGTTCCAGAGGAACCAGGCCCGCGCCTCGCTACTGCCCTCGTCAAGGCCGCGTTGGTGCTGCTCGCGAGCCAGCCGCTCGGCATCCGCGAACCGGCCCGCCTGCACGAGGAGCTCGCAGCGGCCATGGAGGTTGAACCACGGGTACCAGTCGTCAGGTTCCGTCAGGGTGACACCGGCCGCATACGCACGGTCCGCCAGGTCCAGACCCTCGCGTAATCGGCCGAGGCGCCCGAGGCTGAACGCGCCCACGACGCCCATCCACACGAGCGACCGTCCCCGCGCCTCGGCCAGCAGCGGCTCCAGGACGCGCACCGCGGCCCGTGGACCCTCACTCCCCAGCACCAGCCCTGCGCGGTGACTCGAGACCTCCGTCCGCAGGCCGACGTCGGCGATGGTGGCCTCCGCATCCTCGGCGATGCGCAGTCCGTCCTGCATCCGGCCGAGCGAGAGCCACAGGACGTCGATCCGGGCGATCGCCGCGCGCGCACGCTCCTCGTCGTTCGCCACGCAGCCTGCGAGCTCCGCGAGATCCTGCTCGGCCGCCTCCCCCCGTCCCTGCAGGGCGGCCGTCTGGGCCGCGAGCAACCGGCCGTCGAAGCCGGTCCCCGCCTCGACGGCGGCACGTGCCAGACGCTCGGCGAGCGGGAAGTCGTAGTGCCACCGAGCCGCGCGCGCGGCCTCGAGTAGCACATCGGGTTGTCCACCGCCGCCATCGAGGCGCCAGAGCCCGATCCGCAGGAGGTCGTCGCGTCGGCGGCAGCCGGTCCGCTCGACGATGGTGGCAAGGGCGCGGGCCATCGCGCCGACCCGCACGGCCGATGTCTGCGCACGCAGCACGTCTGCGTAGATGGGATGGCCAAGACGAATCTGCAGACGGCGGCTGTCGAACGCGCTGACAAGCAGACCCTCTCGCTCCAGCTTCTCGACCAGGCGCTCGTCGCCCAGCGCGTCGAGCTCCGCGCCCCCGAGAGGTTCGCCGTAGGCCGTCAGCTCCAGCAGCGCTCGAGCATCGGGGGAGAGCCCGGCCAGGCGGGCGCCAACGAACTCGACGATCCGGTCCGAGGGCGCCGGCGCTCCGGTCATCCGCCACACCCCACCGTGGCGGACCAGGGTGCCGTCCGCCAGCGCGCCGCGCACGAGCTCCCGGAGAAACAGCACGTTGCCCTGGCAACGAGCGGTCATCTCGGCGACGGTGGCACGGTCGACCTGATCCCCCAGGACCACTGTCAACAGGTCGTCGATGACGCTGTCGGCCAGATCGCTCAGGCGGAGCCGGATCGCAAGGTCGTCCTTCCACAGCGAGGTCACCGCCGCGGGCGTCGGCTCTTCCGTCCGGACCGTGGCAACCACCAGCACGGCGTCCGCCGACACGAGCTGCTGGATCAGGCCCGCCGACGCCTCGTCGAGCAACTGCGCGTCGTCGACGAACAGCAGCAGGCGGCCCACGCCGCCATGGTTGACGAGGGCGTACGCCGTCCGCCGCAGCAGTCCCTCGAACGAGTCCGCCGGCCCGAGCCCGTCCCTTGGCTCGGGCACGGCCAACAGGGGTGCGAAGGCCCCGAACGGAGCCCGCCCACGGAGCGCGTCGCCGTCACCCAGCGCGCCTCGTGGCCGGCCGCAGCGGCGATCAGCATTGCCTCGCGGGCCAGGCGAGTCTTACCGACGCCGGCGGGGCCGACGATGATGACGCTGTGCGGGGCCGCACCGGTGAGGGCGTGGGTCAGCGCGTCGAGTTCGGTGTCCCGGCCGATCAGGGGCCAGGCGGCCGGGGGCAGATCGGCCGGCGCGGGCGATAATCGGTCGGCGACCGCCCGCTGTTCACGATGCATCGGATCCATCCCCTGCCTCGTTGCGTGAGACTCCTCCGGCGACGATGTTCTCACGTCCGCCCGCGGGATCCTGGAATCCTGTCCGTGCCCGGATCTCGTCCGTAGGCCCTGACCAGGGCTTCTGCGCTACGTGTCAGCGCAAAGGCGATCCGGTCACCCCGGCATCGTCCTACGGTGGCACCACCGCCTGATCACACGGAAACGGACCTACCCGCACCGGGCTGAACGACCATCGGTCCGCGCAGAGATCGCGACCTTCACCGC
>NZ_CEVIVC010000098.1:1393-5811 GCF_982290645.1 Protofrankia sp. CiP1_Cm_nod4 | reverse complement strand
GGCTCACGGCTCACGGCTCACGGCCGAGAACATGACATGAGGGCACAGGTGGATCCAGAGTGAGGCTTCGCTGGTCCTACCGCATCAGAGCGGCCAGCTCCGCCCGTCGTGAGATGCCAAGTTTCCGGAAGATGCGTTGGAGCCGGTTGTCGACGGTCCGGGCGGAGATGCGAAGCTGCTCAGCGATCTCCTTGCTGGTGAGCCCGTTCGCGGCGAGGAGAGCGGTCTCGCGCTCGGCTGGGGTGAGCTGTGAACGTACGCTGATCGGGGCCAGGGCAGGAGTTCTCGCTCCCTCGCAGCGGCTCAGCCGGATCGCTGCGCGGTGCAGCTCGGCGTCGGCCTTCCTGGGCTTGCCGAGCCTGCGCCACGCCACGGCGGCGTCGGCCGCGGCCTCGGCGGCGAGCAGGAACACACCCATGGCCTCGAACCTGTCCGAGACCTCGGCAAGCCCTGGTGGGTCTGCCTCGGCCAGGGCGAGGACGTGCGCGACGCGCGCGCCCGTGAGTTCGCCCTCCACGGTGGCAGCCACAGCAACGAGCCGGTCGACGACGGCATGGGGCGCACCGATGCGTGCGATGTCGTGCAGGGCGGCGCAGGCTCCGGTGCGGTCGCCGACACGTTCGCCGGCTTCCGCGGCACGTTCGAACGTCTCTCTCGCGACGGACAGCCGGCCCTCGGCGACGGCGGTCCAGGCATGCGCGCTGATGAACTCCGTCCAGCTCCAGCGGGGTTGCTGGACACCCAGCTCGTCGATTCTCGCCAGGGTCGCGCGTGCGCCCTGATGATCCCCGGACAGTGCCTGGGACTGGGCGAGCAGGGAGAGGAGACTGTGCTGGAAACCCAGGCGCCCGAGTCGGCGGAGCAGCACGATGGCTTCCCGGGCGTCGCGGCCCGCCGACTGCACGTTGCCCGTGTCCCTGGCGGTGCGGCACATGTGCCACAGGAACCACGCGCGCGCTTCGCTGCTGCCCTCCTCCAGCCCGCGCTGATGCTCCTGCCTGGCGAGCGCCTCGGCCTCGGTGAAGCGGCCCGCGTGCGCGAGGGCTTCGCAACGGGCGTAGAGGTTGAACCAGGGGTACCAGTCGTCCGGTTCGCTCAGCACGATGCCGGCGTCGTAGCCGCGGTCGGCCGCGTCGAGGGCCTCTTCGATGCGGCCCAGCCGCCCGAGGCCATAGGACGCCACGAGGCCCAACCAGACCAGTGACGGCCCTTTGGCGGCGGCGAGCATGGGTACCGCCACCTCAGCGGCCGCACCCGGCCCCTGGCTGCCAAGGAGCAGACCGGCGCGTCGGGCCGACACCTCGTCTCGCAGGGACTGTTCGGTGATCGAGGCTTCGGCCAGTTGGGCCACGCGAAGGCCATCGTCCATGCGACCGAGGTAGAACCACAGACAGTCGATGTGGGCGATGGCAAGTCGCACCCGATCGCGGTCGTCGCGGGTCTGACAGGTGAGGCTGGCGAGCTCCCGCTCCGCGTCGAGGGGCCGGCCCTGCAGCGCCAGCGTCTGTCCCGCGAGAAGCCAGGCGTCGAACCCCGCTCCGGCATGCCCAGCGGCGCGCGCCAGTCTCTCCGCCAGGGCGAAGTCATAGTGCCATCGTGCGTCGCGGGCGGCGCGCAGCATCAGCGCGGGCTGACCGCCGCCGCCATCAAGGCGCCAGATACCCATCCGCAGTGCATCGCCCTTGCGACGGGCACCGGTGCGCTCGACGCTGTCTGCCAGCGCCCGGCTCATCGCCGACACCCGCACCGCGGACGTGCGCGCTCGCAGGACCTCCCCGTAGAGCGGGTGGGCGAGCCGCACCTGCAGGCGTTGACCTTCGAACCCGCTGGCCAGCAGGCCCTGTCGCTGCAGCGCGTCGATCAGCTCGGGGTCGGCGAGCTCCGCCACCTCGGCGCCGCCGAGGGGCTCCGCGTAGGCGGCCAGTTCGAGCAGGGCGATCGACGCGTCGTCGAGGCCACGCAGCCGTGTGTCGACCAGTTCCATGATGCGCCCGGAGGGGGCCAGCGGGGCCTTCAGGCGCCACACCCCGACGTCCCTGACCAGGGTGCGGTCCGCCAGTGCGCCCAGGGTCAGCTCGCGCAGATACAGCACGTTGCCGCCGGAGCGCGCGGCGAGCTCGACGACGGCAGCGCGGTCGACCTGGTGGCCGAGCACCGCGGTGAGCAACGCGTCGATGGCTCTGGTGTCCAGTCGCGAGAGCTCCAACCGGAGCGCGAGGTCGTCCTTCCACAGCGCCGTGACCGCTTCCGGGGCCGCTTCGCCGGCACGCACGGTGAGCACGACGAGAACCGAGTGGTTCGCGACAAGCTGGTGCAACAGACCCGCCGAGGCTTCGTCGAGCATGTGCGCGTCGTCGACGAACAGCGCCACACCCCGCCCGCGGGCGCGGCTGACCAGGGCTCGGGCCGAACGTTCGAGCAGGTCGTGCACCGTGCCAGCGGGTTCCCTGTCCAGGGCCGGCAGAAGGGGTACGAACACCCCGAGGGGTGTCCGGGCGATCGAGTGCGACGCGGTCACCCAGACGCTGGAAAGCCCGGCCCTGCTTGCAAGCAGCCGGGCCTCGCGAGCCAGGCGGGTCTTGCCGACTCCCGCTGGCCCCACGAGCATCACGCTGCGGGGGGAATGAGACGTCAGGGACGACCGGACGAGGTCGAGCTCCGCGGCCCGCCCGGTCAACGGCCAGGGTAACTCCATGACGGCGTCGTACTGCATGCACAGCGAGAGTAGCGGATTACTCTTGCCCGCCCCAGACCCTGACGATGGACTCATGGGCGTCGCCCCTGGAATGACGAAGGAGACAACGGTGTCGAACGTCCAGACCGCGGTGTGGTTCCCGGGAGTCCGCGGGGTGCCCGCCAAGAGCATCATCCCCTACGCCCAGCGTCTCGAGCAGGCCGGAGTCGACCAGGTCTTCACGTGGGACTTCCTGACCGGGATCCTTCCACGGGTGGCCTGGGGGGAGAGTTTCTCCCCCGTGGCCAATGTCCTGCCCGACGGCGACAGCTTCTACGACCCGTTCACCCTGCTCGGCCTGGCGGGCGGCGCCACCGAGAGCCTCGGGCTCTCGGTGTCAGCGACGAACGGCATCCGCAACGGACCGGCGGAGATAATGCGCATGGCGATGACGATCGCGGACGCGTCCCAGGGCAACTCGGTCGTGTGCGTCGGCGTGGGAGAGAAGCAGAACACGGTCCCCTTCGGCTACAGCCGCAAGGAGGGCCTCGCTCGCCTGGAGGACCACTTCCGGCTCTACCAGCTGTTATGGGAGAAGACCGAACCCTTCAGCTTCGAGGGCAACTTCTGGCACTTCAGGAACGCCTATATCGGCGGGGCCCGCACCCACAGGCCCAGGATGCTCGTCGCCGGCGCCGGCCCCAGGGCGCTGGACATCGCCGCGCGCTACGCCGACGGCTGGCTCACGGTCGTGCCCGCGGCGTTCGCGCACATCGAGCACTACGCACAGACCGTCAGGGACATGAAGGTCGCGCTGGAGAAGTACGGCCGGGACCCCGACGATTTCATCTTCGCCATCGAGGCCATCGCGCTGATCCACGAGGACCGGGCCGCGATCGACAAGGCGATCGACCACAGCGAGTTCGTCACGTCCTTTGCATCGATCTACGGCCGCATGGCGCACGCTGAATGGGAGCTGGAGCCAGATGTGGAGCTGGCGCGTCCACGCGACTACAACTACACGCTGCACCTGCTGCCCAACGAGGTGACCAGGGAGGAGAACGACGCCGTCATGGCCAGGGTCTCCCGCGCCATGAAGAGCAGGAGTTTCGTCCACGGCAACGCCCGCCAGGTCGCCGACCACTGGCTCACCTACATCAATGCCGGGGCCACCTGGGTCGGGTTCCTCGACTTCGCGCCGTTCGTCTTCGGCCTTGACGAGGCCGGCGCCTGCCTCGAGCGCAACATCGACGTCTGCACCCTGCTGAAAGCATGACTGCTTCACGTTCTTCATGCCCGCCATGCTGTTCGCCGCCACCGCGTTCCAGCCCGAACGCCCGATCGAGATCACACATACCCTCGACGACATGAGCTGGATTGTCCTGATCATAACGTGGCCTCCGTTCATGGCCCAGAACTTCTCGTTCTCGTTCGGTATCCTCACCGACCAGCGCCAGGTACCTGTTTTTCCTCGGTGGCGATCCGGGAGCACCTCGACCGCATCCAACGAGCGGTCATCGACGACCCGGCCCTCGCGATCGGCAGCGCCAAGGAACTCATCGAGAGCACCGCCAAGGTCGTCCTGACCGAACGCGGTCTGCCGGTCAACGACAAGGACGACGTCCCCGCGCTCATCCGCCAGGCTCAGCAAGCTCTCGACCTACACCCCTCGGCTGTCACACCCGGGCCCGACGGCAGCGAGGCAGTGAAGAAGATCCTCGGCGCGGTCTCCGGAGTCGCAGTA
>NZ_CEVIVC010000098.1:0-1122 GCF_982290645.1 Protofrankia sp. CiP1_Cm_nod4 | reverse complement strand
CCTCGGACCCCACTACGCCGGACCCTGCCACGCAGCGCGGCCGGATCCCTGCCATCTACCGGGGCCGGTCACACATCAATGATCCTCCACCGTCGCCGTCACACAGCGTGTGGCGACAAAGCGTAACTATCGTTGATAGATTTGCCCTCATGGGCTGAAATCGGTAGAAAGCGAAGCGGACACCGCAGGTCGTGACCATCACCCAAATGGGGTGATGTGTCCGAAGGAGAACCGCGGTGGCTGTCGACCCACGTGTGGTCACGATCCTGGTGGTGGCGCTGTGCGCCGCCGTTTCCGTCGTCGCGGCACTGGTCGCCGGGATCCTCGCCCGCGTCGACGGCGCCAGCCTGGCCGGTGCCGCGCGTGCCGGCGGGGCCGCGTTCGCCGGCACGTTCGCCCTGACCCTCGCGACCGCCACCATGCTCGGCGGCCGGTAGCCGGAGAAGATACGCGCGCTCAGGCGTCCCGGTCGACCTCCCGCACCGGCCGTGCCGGCCCGGCGCGGGAGGTGCTGGGGGCGTCCGGCATGATGGCGGACACAACTGGACAGCCACTGACGGGCACGACTCCCGCCGGGCCTCCCAGCGTCGAGCGGCGTCTCGCCGCTCCCCTGGTCCCGGGAGGTGATGCCCATGGCAGCAGAACCGATCATCGTGTTGGCGTTGATTGTGCTTGCTGTCGTCCTCGCGCCGCGTCGGCGGTGACGAGGGGGTGGGGACGAGCGATCCGCTCGGACCCACTCTGTTCGCCGGATCCCCTATAGCGCTATACAGGATCGCGCTACACGTGTCGCAGGTCCTGCTCCCGATCACGCGGACCGAACGGTTTCCCCTTGGCGTACGTTTCCGCCCTGACGTCTCGAGGGCCTGGACCTTGACGACGGCGCGAGGGTCGTCCTGTTTCACGAACCACTCGGCCTACAGGATTGACGTTCGTCGCGACACGCCGAACACTTGTTCGCCTTCACTGATCTCGAGGATTACCCTCCTACCAGGACTTTTACGGATGGGAGGCACATGACGGACCTGACGCGGGAGGAGCAGGCGCTCTTGGACTCGCTGCGGACGGGCCGGTCGACCAGCGGTCTCGATCGCGACGAGCAGGCGATCCTGACGTCACTGA
>NZ_CEVIVC010000097.1:5397-19025 GCF_982290645.1 Protofrankia sp. CiP1_Cm_nod4 | reverse complement strand
CTCATACACTCCTGGTCGGGTCCGTACGCCCTTGACTCGTAGCCCCTTGCGGAACCCGTTCCCGCTACGGAGGTCGACGAGAAACATGTCCCGTGCGCGCAGAAATCGCTCACGCTGGGCGGGAGTCAGACGGCGGTACATGTCCAGAAAGCGTAAGGTCCGCTCGAATGTGGGCACACACGCACGATACTCTTTCTGCCACAGAGCAGAAGTCTGGGTCAGGCCGTACGGGGATACTCGACCAGGTCGCCGACGACGGCCGCTCGCAGGGACGCGTCGAACTCCTCGACGCTGTCGTACAGCTCGGTGTGGCCGGCATCGGCCTCGGCCAGTGCCTCGTCGAGCGCTGCCTGCGCGGTAGGGGAAAGGTCGACAAATTCGACATCGGCCAGAACGGCCGGCGGCTCGTGGTCCATCTCGGCCCCCCTTCCCATCCTGGACAGCCTGTGAACAGATTCCTCGCATCTTACCATGCTCCATGGTTTCTTGATCATCCCGCGGTCCGGATCCGCTGGGGGCGTGAGCCAGGATCCTCAAAGGAGCAGCCGCTTGATGTGGCACGGGAGCCGCGGCCTGGGCAAGGTGCCCATCGCCATCGCCATGCACGGATGTGGCCGGCGGTGGTTTCGCGGGCGCGATCCATGTCCTCGCCGGTGAGCACGAGTTCGGCCAGCAGCTCCCCGACATCCTCGTAGGTGTGCCGTCCCGCGGTGGTCTTCTTGGTCGTCCCAGCCGGCCTTGTCGCTCGGTATCGGCCAGGCACTGGGTGCGGTGCGCTTCCGCGAGCGGGGTCCTGAACGGAGCGCTCCGGCCCCTTTGAGAAACTGAAAAGCCTGCGCTCACCGATGAGCGGCGGATCGGACGCGGAAAATCGTGGCCGTCGCGGGCCCTGGTGGGGCAGCCCGCGGGCCAAGTGCCGCCTGGCTGCGGACCGGAGGGGACGCGGATGTGCGTTGACCTGTGTAAACGTCCCATGCGCCGGGGGCCGGGAGGCCACCGGGTGCGGGACGAGGGATCGATCCTGATTCTCACCCTCGGCTATGTTCTTGTCGCGTTGATGCTGGCGCTCGTGGTGACCGACGTGTCCGTGGTGTACCTGGCCAGGCGTTCGCTCGCCTCCGCCGCGGACGGTGCGGCGCTCGCCGCGGCCCAGAGCGTCGACGAGACGGCGATCTACACCGCGACGGGGGAGCTCCAGCGGCTGCCGCTGACGGCGGTCGCCGCGACCGTCGCGCAGTACCAGAGCGACGCCGACCCGTCCGGGCGCACGACGCTGACCGCGGAACTGGTGGAGCCGGCGACGGTCCGGGTGACCGGTATCCGCACGGTGACCCTGCCGGTGGTGGCGATCCTGGGGATCGGCCCGCTGACCGTCACGGCCAGCGCGGACGCCCAGTCACTCGTCCGCCCGCCCGCGCCCTGAAACGCCGGCCCGGCTACGGCCCGGCCACGCCCCCCGCGTCCCGCGGAACACCAGCCGATGAACACCAGCCGCTACGGCAGGCGGTACCGCGGGTAATCTGCCGTGACGGCACCGCCCGCCCCGGTCCGGGCCGCGGGCCGCGCCTCGTCGGGAGCCTTCCTGGAAAGGCCCATGGCAACCCCCGTCAGAACCAGGGGGAGGTGGTGGCGATCAGGTCGTCCAGGTCGTGGCCGGTGCGCCTGGTGGCGAGCGCGGAGATGTCGTGCACCAGCCGGGCGACCCATTCCGCTGGCCGTTGCAGGGAGAGGGTCACCGCGTGGGAGGCGTGCTGCCTGGCCTCGTAGGGGTCGGGACGTTCGCGGCTGAGCGCGGCCCGGGCCCGCGCCATGTGCACCGCGACCACCATCCCGGTCTGTCCGCTGTCGTCGATCATCTCGGACGCCCGCTCGAGGTGGCTGTCCGCGTCCTCGGCGACGCCCACGGTGGTCAACGCCTCGGCGGAGGCGAGCGCGAGGTCGGCGGGGGAGTAGGTGTCGAGGGCGAATCCCGGACGCCCGTGCGCGGAGCTGTCCATCAGCTCCATGATCTTCCATGCCTGGGCCACCGAGCGCCGGACCCCGGCGACGTCGCCGACCGCGGCATACGAGCTGGCCGAGACCTTGCCGGCGACCAGCGCCCGGGCCGGGCTCGTGCCGGCGATACGGCCGGCGGCATCGGCGATCTGCAACGCCACCGCCGGGTTGTGCTGGCGGACCACCCGGGCGCGGACGGTCAGCGCACGGCCGGCGAGCGGCCCGTCACCGGCGGCCCGGGCGACCGTCGCGGCCCGGTCGGCCAGGGACACGGCGTCGCCGTGACGGCCCTGGTCGTAGGCGGCTCCGGCCATGGTGGTGGTCACGGCGGCGTGCAGCCGCATCCAGTCCAGCGCGACCGATCCCCGTAGCCGCCGCGCACGCGGCACCGTGCGCATGGTCTCCTCCAGCCTGGTCAGGCCGGAGACGATGTCGGCCAGGTCGGCGGTCTCGTAGCTGTCCAGCGCCTGTTCCAGCGCCCGTGCGCAGGCTTCGTGCAGGTCGCTGGTGCTTGCCTGGTCGGTCATGGCGACAATGGGGGCCACGGTGGCCGCGAGCACCCGTCGTCGGTCGGCAGGCTCAGGCATGTCGGCGTCCTTCGGGTTCGGGCGGGCGTATTACCGTGGTTCTCTTTCTGTCCGCCAAGGGCCACGACTCACCCGAGGGTGACGACGCGCGGCGGAGCTCCCGTGCTCACCGGTGCCGATTCCGACAAGCCCTGGAAGGGCGCATGCGACGTCACCACTTCCAGGCCGAAGAAGCCACTCGTTACCAACGATAGCGTTTCGGAACGCCTGCCGCTTCCGTGCCGGGATGTGGCGGTGTGTTGTGTGTCTCACAAGGGTATTACGCCGCCGGGCGGGCCGTGTCGGCGGTGTGGCCGGCCGGGGTAAATTACCTGGCTGTAACACCGTCGCTTTCTCGTAACATTGTTTCCCTGTTATTTCAGCTGGCGCCTCGGTGTTTCCACCGGATGACATCGCCTCGGTCGCGGCGGGCTGGCAGGCGTGTGCGCCACGGTTTCGCGGCCCCGGCCGTGCTGGGCTGGGCATGCCCCCATGTTCCCTCCGCGCGCCCCCACGCGCCCGCTTTCCCGCGTACCGCGATCTTTCCCCGTTATCATCGGTTACGTTCCGTGGCGACCGACGGGCCGTGATCCGCGTCGCGCGGCGAACCGGAGGCAACGGAGAGGCAAGATCTGTACGGCTGGGGGTGCGGTGCGTCCGACGGTAAGGTGGGTCTCATGGCCGCCGACATCACAGAGGAGATCAAGGCTCTCGACGCGACGCTTGCCGGCATCGAGGCCGTTCTTGATCTCGAAGCTCTCCGTCGTCGCGCAGCCGATCTGGAACGCGAGGCAGCGGACCCACAGCTGTGGAGCGATCAGGAACGCGCCCAGGTCGTGACCAGGCGACTGTCGTCGGTACGTGGGGACATCTCGCGGGTCGAGGCGCTGCGCCGGCGTCTCGACGACGTCATCGCCGCCCTCGACCTGGGGGACGACGACCTGCTCGCCGAGGCCGCGAACGACCTGCCCACGCTCGCCCGCGACATCTCCACGCTCGAGGTCCGCACCCTGCTCTCCGGTGAGTACGACGAGCGTGACGCGATCGTCCAGCTCTCGGCCGGCGCCGGCGGCGTGGATGCCGCCGACTGGACCGCGATGCTGCTGCGCATGTATCTGCGCTGGGCCGAACGGCACGGGTACGCCGCCGAGGTGTTCGACACCTCAGAGGCAGAGGAGGCGGGCCTGAAGTCCGCCACGTTCCAGATCAGGGCGCCCTACGCGTACGGGACGCTGCGCAGCGAGCACGGCGTCCACCGGCTGGTGCGGATCAGCCCCTTCGACAACCAGAACAGGCGGCAGACCTCGTTCGCCGGGGTCGAGGTGACACCCGCGGTCGAGCAGTCCGACCACGTCGAGATCGACGACAAGGAGCTGCGGATCGACATCTTCCGGTCGTCCGGGCCGGGCGGGCAGGGCGTCAACACCACCGACTCCGCGGTGCGGATCACCCATCTGCCCACCAACATCGTGGTGACCTGTCAGAACGAACGCAGCCAGCTACAGAACAAGGCCGCGGCCATGATGGTGCTCCAGGCGAAGCTGCTCGAACGCAGGCGGGCCGAGGAGGCCGCCGAGAAGCAGCGGCTGACCGGCGGGCCGCAGGACGTCTCCTTCGGCTCCCAGATCCGCAACTACGTTCTGCACCCGTACCAGATGGTGAAGGACCTGCGGACCGAGGTCGAGACGTCCGGCACGGCGGCGGTGCTCGACGGCGACATCGACGAGTTCATCGACGCGGAGATCCGCTGGCGGCGGACCACGGAGCGGCAGGGATAACCCCCGTCCGTATCCGCTCACCTGTCCGTCCGAGACCGAGACCGAGACGGGCCGGGCCCGGGCACTGGGAAGGGCCGCGTCCTGATGCGTGGTTCTGGCACGTGTCCCTGACGCATAGCCGGAGCCACGGTCTGGCACGTGGCCCCAGGACGGGCATGACCGCCCGGTTATTGTGCCGGGGTGTATCCCGACTCGGCTGACGACCGTTGGTAACCGCTGACAGGCGATTGCCTGTTGCGGTGCATGTAGTCTGGCACGGTGGCAGTCGCCTCGGCGAGCATCTTGCCGGCGTCGCCTTCAAGTTCCTGTGCGCCGATCCGTGGCGCCCGCGGGTGCGAGGCCTCGGTGTGCCGGTCCGTTTCTGGACGTCCACGCCGAATCCGCGGTCGCCCGGACGGGACGATCCGCCGCCAGCCGTCGATCTCGAGCGGGCCGAACGCAACATCGTGGTGCTGCTTGTCGACGCGTGGCTGATAAGCGGCGGCTGGAACGACTACATCGCCGAGCTCGTCGGCATGACCTCGGCGTCATCTCGTCACTGGCTGTTGCCGGTGCTGCTCACCCGGAAGGTCGACCGGACCTCGTCGATCTCGGACGTGAACTGCCTCAGGCTCTACGAGGCAGCCCACGAGCTGCGGGACCAGGTGTTCGTGAACAAAATCCTGCACCGGCTCTTCCGGCATGTCACCGACGACAATTCCCCGCTCACCGTACTGCTCAGCCACGCCTCGACGGACGGCCGGGGCGTGGCGCTGGCCGTGCGCAAATATCTGCACGAGTGCACGGACGTCGGTGACTTTCTCGACGTGCACAGTATCGCCGCCGGTGAACGGCTCGTCGAGGCGATAGACCGGGCGATTTCCGCGTCGGCGTTCCTGGCGATCGTGACCGATTCCTACAGCTCCCGGGGATGGTGCCGGCACGAGGTCATCAGGGCCAAGCGCGAACTCGGACCGATTGTTCTGCTGGACGCGGTCGAGGACCGCGACGAGCGTCGCTCGCCCTATCTCGGGAACATTCCGATACTGCGCTGGAGACCGGACTCGCCGCTCGTCATGGAGCGGCTGCTGGGCCTGCTCCTCGCCGAGTCGTTCCGGCACCGGTATTTTCCCCGCCAGGTGGCCTGGCTGTCCCGGCTGCGGCGGGTCGACCGGCCGTACTGCTGCCTTTCCCGGCCGCCCGAGCCGCTCACGCTGCTTGAGCTGCGCCGCCGCGCCGGCTCGGTGGAGGTGGACCTGACCGTCGTCTATCCCGATCCTCCGCTGGACAGCGAGGAGACGCGGCTGCTACACGAGTTCGAGCCGAGGATGCGGCTGATGACACCGACGATGCTCTTCTCGACGTGACCGGGCTGTTCTCGGCGTGCCCCGTTGTTTCCGGCGCCGGAGAACGCGTCGCGGACGCCCGGCCGGCCGCGGCCCAGCGGCCCACCGGCCGGGCCATGTGAAACGCCCGGGGCGCATGCCGCGCACGTGGGATGTCGTGCGGACGAGTGGCGGGCTGACGGCCGGCGTCGCCGCCGAAGACCGTTCGCCCACCGGGGGTGTCCGCCTCCCGGCGGCCGTCCCGGCAGGGGCCGTCCGTCCTGGCAGAGGCCGTCCTGGCGCTGGACCGGCCCTCCTAACCCCCGCCGTGGTGCCCGAATGCGGCACCGGATTATCGTGCCGGAATGCATCCTGACCCGACTGACGACCGTTGGTGAGCGCCGCCGGGCGACCGCGGCCGCCCGTCGTCGTACACGTGGTCTGGCGTTCCGGTGCCGGCGCGGAAGCCCACCAGCTCGCCGACGCCGTCTTCACGCATCTGACGGCCGACCCGTCGCGGCCGGCCGCCCGCTCGCTGGGAGTTCCGGTGCGTTTCTGGTCGGCTGGCGGGCCTTTGCACCGCCACCCGGACGGCCGTGGCGCGCGGCGGGCCGCCGACGTGCCACCACCTGTCGATCTCAGCCTGGCCGAGCGCAATGTCATCGTCCTGCTCATCGACAACGCCCTGGTGGGCGCCGGCTGGAACGACTATCTCGCGGAACTGCTGCGCGCTGTCGGCGCCGGGCCCGGTAACTGGTTGCTGCCGTTCGCGCTCACTCCCAACTTCGCCCGCGTCCCCGTCGCGGCCGACGTCGACGTCGTCGACCTGCACACGCTGCCGGCGCGTTTTCGTGAGCAGGTCCTGCTGAACCATGTCGTCCACCGGGTGTGCCGTCAGATCGGTGCCGCGGATCCGGTCCGGGTGTTCATCAGCTACGCGTCCGCGGATGGCGGTGACATCGCCAGGCAGGTGGCCCGGCATCTTCGGCTCGAGACCGATGTCGACGACTTCCTCGACGCGCACCACATATCCGGTGGGGACTCTTTCGCCGACGTTCTCGACGCCGCGGCCACCAGTAGCGCGCTGCTCGCGGTGAACTCGGATTCGTATGGTTCACGGCCGTGGTGCCAGCGGGAGCTCCTCGGCGCGAAGCGCGCGTCCATGCCGGTGGTTGTCCTGGACGCGTTCACGGACCACTCGGCGCGCGCCTTCCCGTATCTCGGCAACGTTCCGACCGTCCGCTGGCACCATGACTCGCGAGCGGTTCTCGACCGTCTGGTCGGCGTTCTGCTGACCGAGACGCTCAGGCACCGGTATTTCCCGCTGCGGGCCGCCGAGATGTGCGGCCGGCACGGTGTCGCTCTGCCCGCGTTCCTGCTGGCCCGGCCACCCGAACTGCTGACGCTGCTTGATCTGCCACGGAATTCCGCCGGAGGTGCGTCCCCAGTCGATCTTCTATATCCTGATCCACCGCTGGGTACCGAGGAGAGCCGGGTGCTGGCGAAGCTCGACGGTTCGCTACGGATGGTGACGCCGACGATGCTGTTCTCGACATGACCGCTGTTCCTGACATGACTCCCGACATGATGGGGCCCGCGACGGGCCCGGTGGTGACAGAGCGCGCGAGGAGGTTGCTGTGAGCTCGCTCGCGGACATCCGGGTGGCCGTCTCGATCTCGGACAGCCCGGACCTGGTCCGGCGAGGCCTGGGGGTGCCGCACCAGCGGCACGCGTTCGTCGAGATCGCCCGGCATGTCCTGGCCGCTGGCGGCTCCCTCGCCTACGGCGGTGACCTGCGCGCCGGCGGGTACAGCCGGGTCCTGTTCGATCTCGTCGACACCTACGACCTGCCCGGCCGGCCCGGGCCGGAGCGGGTGACCGACTACCTGGCGTGGCACCTGTTCCTGCGGTTCGGGGTGGACGAACAGGCCGAGCTCGTCGACGTCGCGACGGTGGTCGGTGTGCCGCCACCGGCCGACATCAGTCCTGACGACCCGGATCTGCGGGACGACCCAGGTAACATCGGCAGCGCTGGTGACGCGGTGGTGGCCCGCTGGAAGCGGGCCCGCGCGCTGACCGCCATGCGTGAGCGCATGGCCACCGAGACCGACGCGCGGGTGATGCTCGGCGGTGCCGTCGTCGTCGGCGCGGGGCTCTACCCCGGCCTGCTCGAGGAGGCCGTGCTCACGCTGCGGGCCGGGCGGCCGCTGTTCCTGCTGGGCGGCTTCGGCGGCTGCACCGAGCGGGTCATCGAGGCCGTGACCGGCGGGCGGCCCCGTGACCTGGAGCTGGACAGCCAGCTCGCGGCCCGTCCGGGATACGCCGAGCTGGTGGCGCAGGCGGCCCGCGCCGGCACACCGGTCGACTACGACGGCCTGCTCACCGAGCTGCGGGTGGCCGGCCCGGAGGCGCTCGCCAACGGCCTCGACCAGGCCGAGAACGAAACGCTGTTCGCCACGGACGACACCGACGAGATGGTCGCCCTCGTACTCAGCGGCCTGCGCCGTATCAGCGGGACACATCGGCGGGGACAGAGGACGCATCGGCGGGACAGTAGGTAGAAACCTCCGCCGCGGCCGCGGTTGCCACCTACGGACGCGCAGGTCACAGGTGTGGCAGCCGCTGCCATCACGACGGGACCTACCTACGGCTTTTCCGCGCCGGAGGCCGCACACTCTCATCGTGGGCAGACTCGACACGGATCCACCGATGGCGGCCGGGCATGGCGGCGACGACGGGCATGCGGGTGCCTTACGCGGGGCAGCCCGCCCAGGCGGGACCGCGGACCAGGACAGGGAGCGGAGCAGAGGCCAGCTCCCGGACCGGGACCAGCAGTGGAACCGGGATCAGGACCGGGATCAGGACGGGGGCCAGGACCGGGATCAGGACCGGGGCCAGGAGCGGGGCCAGGAGCGAGACGTGGACCGGGACCGGGACGCGCGAGCCCAGCGCCCGGTGGGCGGCTGGGTGGCGCTCGTCGGCGGCGGCCCGGGGCGGCCCGATCTGATCACCGTCCGGGGCCTGGAGCTGCTGCGCCGAGCGGACGTGGTGGTGGTCGACCGGCTCGCCCCGCGGGCCCTGCTCGACGGCTTACGGCCCGAGGTCGAGATCGTGGACGCTGGCAAGGCGCCGCACGGCCACAACCTCACCCAGGAGCAGATCAACCAGGTGATCGTCGAACGCGCCCGGCGTGGCCTGGGGGTGGTGCGTCTCAAGGGCGGCGACCCGTTCGTCTTCGGCCGCGGCGGCGAGGAGGCGCTGGCCTGCGCGGCCGCCGGGGTGCCCTGCGAGGTCGTCCCGGGGGTGACCAGCGCGACGGCGGTGCCCGCACTGGCCGGCATCCCGGTCACCCACCGTGGGATCACCCAGGACGTCACGATCGTGTCCGGCCATGTCGACCCGTCGCATCCGGGCTCGACGGTCGACTGGGACGCCGTGGCGACCGGCCCCGGGACGATCATCATCCTCATGGGCATCGGCGCGCTGGAGCAGATCACCGCCGAACTGATCAAGCGTGGGCGCCCGGCGTCGACCCCGGCAGCGGTGATCCGCGACGGCGGCAGTGGTGACCAGCAGGTGGTCGCCGGCCCGCTTGCCGACATCCCGGCCCTGGTCGCCCAGGCCGCCATCCAGCCGCCGGCCGTCATCGTCATCGGGGATGTCGTCACGGTAAGGAATGAGATTGACACTTTACGGCAGAAGGAGTTCTGATCCCGCGACGGCGAGGCTCTGATCCCGTGGCCCCGCGGGGCCACCCGGCCGACGCCCGATCAGGATCATCAGTCCGGCCGCTCCCAGGCCCGGACCGCAGAGCAGAACCGGAGCCACGACGATGACCCAGCACCGGCACCGGCCGGCGGTCACGCTGGCCGCCGGCCCGGCAACCAGCCGCGAGCTGCCATCCGGCCCCCCGTCGCAGGCCCCCCCGTCGCCTGGCCTCCGGCCGTCCGGGCCCGCGGCCGCGGCCGGGCCATGGGCAGGCCGGCTGCGGGCGGCCCGGTCATGGTTCGCTCAGGGCCTGCGGCGATTACGCGGCTGCGTGGACGCGGTCGTCGAGGCGGGTCTTGCCGTGACCGTGGCCTGGCTGCTGGGTGTGTATCTCGTCGGGGACGACCTGCCGTTCTTCGCCCCGGCCGCCGCACTGATCGTCCTCGGGGTCACCCGCGGGCAACGGCTGCGGCGGGCGCTGGACATCTGGGTCGGAGTCGCGGTAGGCGTGCTGATCGCCGATGTGATCTCCAATGCCATCGGCCCGGCGAGCGTCTGGTCGGTGGTGGCCGTCACCGTCCTCACCCTGTCCGTGGCCGCCTTCCTCGGCGGCGGGGCGATCCTCGTGGTGCAGTCGGCGGTGTCCGCCATCTATGTCGCCGTGACCACGCCGGCGGACGGCGGTCTCGTCCCCGCCCGGTTCTTCGACGCGATGGTCGGCGGCGCCGTCGCCATCGCGGTCAACCAGCTGCCGCTGCGGACCGACCCGCTGACCGAGCTGGCCGACGAGTCCGCGCCGGTGTTCGAACGGCTGGCCGACGTCCTCGACAGTGTCGCGGCCGCGCTGAAAGCCGACGACCACGACGCTGCCCGGCAGACGCTGGAGGAGGCGCGCGGCATCGACTCCGCGGTCGCGGCGTTCCACGGCGCGGTCGCCGTGGCCGAGGAGTCGGCCCGGTTCACCATCCTGCGCCGGCGCCGCTCGCCGTCGCTGGCGGCATACGGCGAGGTCGCCGCGAAGATGGACCACGCGGTACGCAACGTGCGTGTTCTCGCCCGGTCCGCGGTCATGCTGCTGCGGCTGGGCGCTCCGGCACCGCCGGTGCTCGTCGACGCGGTCAGCCAGCTCGCCGAGGCGGTCCGCGCGCTGGGCGGATACCTGACGGCGCTGGTCGAGGAGCAGGCCGGGCCTCACCGGGGCCGCGGCGCGCGGGCGCGGGCGGGCACGTCGGCCGGCCAGGCGGCCGACGCGCGGGCCGACGCGCACCGCAGCGCCATGCGGGCCGTCCGGCTGGCCGCGCGGGCGCTGTCACCGGAACAGACGCTGCCCGCCGTGGTGATCGTGGGCCAGGTCCGTTCGGCCGCGGTGGACCTGCTGCTCGGCATGGGCCTCGACTTCGACGAGGTCATGCACGCCACGGACGAGGCACTCGGATTCGCCCCCGACAGCTCGTGATCACGCCCCGCGCCGGGCCCGCCGGGCGCCGTCGGGCGTTCCGCCGTTCAGCCGAAACGGATCGCGTTCAGGGTGCGTGCGTCGCGGCGGTCGAGAACCCGGGCCGACGACCAGCCCTCGCGGTACAGCGCCGCCGGGCCCGCGGCCCGCAGCCGGGCCCACGACCGTTCGTGGCGCCGGAACGCGCGGGAACGTACCGTCCGGCCCCGGGCCCGTTGTCCCGCGAGCGCGTCCGCCGACGGTGCGTCGATCAGGATGAGATGGGCGGGCCGGTGGCGTGCTCGGGCGAGCCCGGTGATGGCCCGGCGCGCCCATCGCCGCGTCCCGCACTCGTGGACGACGAGGCTCTCACCGTGCCGGGCCGTCATCCACGCGATCCGGGCGTAGTGCGCGATGTGTACCGCGGGCCGGTACAGCCGGTACGGCAGGCGCGGCCCGAGGCGGGCCCGTAACGCGGTCCGGATGTCGGCGGAGTCCAGGATCAGCGGCCTGGCGCCCCGCGTCCGTGCCCTCGGGTCCGAGCCTGGCTCCGGGCTCGGCTTCGGGCCCGGGTCCGTGATGTCGCCGAACACGTGCCGGATGAGTGTGCTCTTGCCGGCCCCGGGGATGCCGGCCACGATCAGCACTGTGCCGGCGGGGTAGCGCAGCGTCCAGCCCGCGCCGGACGGATCGCCGGACGGATCGCCGGCATGCGGGGGCCCGGGCCTGCCGAGAGCACAGACGTCGCGTCCGGTCGTGTCGCGACCGGTCGCGCTGTGGCCCGTCCTCCGGGCGTCCGTGGGGCCCGGGCCGGATGCGCTGGCGCGCAGCGTCACGCGGCGGTTGGGCAGCCTCAGCCCGTATCCGCCTGGAGATCTCGACAGCCGGGACGTCATCAGACTGTCCGCCGGGGCCGGCTCATGGTGGCCGGGACCGGTTCGCGGCGGTCAGAACGAGGTGAGACGCAGAATTCTGTCATCGCCGTCACGTGGTGAGCCACGTCCATCCGTGTTGCTGGTCGTAATCCACAGGGATCCGTCGGGAGCGGCCACGACAGTGCGCAGGCGCCCGAATGCGCCGTCCAGAAGAGCGTGCGGTGTTCCAGCACCCTTTCCGTCAAGAGGGACGGCCCAGAGCCGCTCGCCGCGGAGCGCGGCCACATACAGGGTGCTACCGATGATCGCGGCCCCGCTCGGGGAGGCCTCGGCGGGTTTCCAGGTGACGAAGGGACTGGTGAAGCGGCCGCCGTCGGTGTCACCCCTGCCCTCGACAAGGGGCCATCCGTAGTTGTGTCCGGGCTGGATCAGGTTGACCTCGTCGTAGGTGTTCTGGCCGAACTCGGTGGCCCACAGCCGACCGGCGGAGTCCCAGGCCAGGCCCTGGACGTTGCGATGGCCGAGGCTGTACACGAGCGAATCCGGGCCGGGGTTGCCGGCCGGTACCGAACCGTCGGGACGCATCCGCAGAATCTTGCCGTTCAGGCTGGACGCGTCCTGGGCCCTGCTCTTTTCCGAGGCGTCACCCGTACTGGCGTAGAGCATGCCGTCGGGGCCGAAGGCGATACGTCCACCGTTGTGGATGGTGGCCTTCGCGATCCCGGTGAGAATCGGTTCGACGGCCGCCCGCGGTGTGTCACCCGACGGCAGCGGGAATCTCACGATCCGGTTGTCGGTGGCGGTGGTGTAGTAGGCGTACACGAGATGGTCGGTGGCATAGCCGGGGGAGACCGCCAGACCGAGCAGACCGCCTTCACCGGAGCCGGCCGCTACGTCAGGAATGCGCATGACCTCGGTGGGTGTGCCGCCGTTCGCCGGCACGCGCAGGATGCGGCCACTGCCACGTTCGGCCACCAGCGCGGAACGGTCGGGAAGGAACGCCAGGCCCCAGGGCACCCGCAGCCCGCTGGCAACCGTCTCCGGCCGCTGTGAGCCGTCCTGGTGCGAACCACCCTGACCGGAGCCGGTGGACGTGCCCGCGGGATCGTCCGCCTGGGAGGTACCGGTCGAGCCGCAGCCGGCAAGGACGATCCCGGCCAGGCCGATGAGAGCTACCGCCGCGCGGGCGCGCAGGGCCGCACGGGCGGGACCGTGACCGCCCGCCGCCCGGCCGGCGCGACCGCGTGGCCGCGGCATGCTGACAGACGGCATCCGCTCTCCTCACGGTCGATGTCCTGACGGCCGGCGACGGTGCGTCGCGTCCGGTCGGGCTACCCGTCCAACGTCGCGCCCACGCCGCACGTGCCCTGGAAGCGACCGGGAGGGCTGTCCGCCCTGGCTCAGCCGTGATGGGCGGCCAGCAGGGCGAGCATCAGGAGCACCGCGACAACGGCGATCAGCAGCTGCGGAGTGATCGTGAAGGACGAGTGGTGCATCGAGTCACGAGCCGACCGGCAGGACGGGCACCGGGCCTCGGCCACTGGCCCGGCGCATCGGGCGCATACCAGGTCCTCGCAGCACATGCCGTCGACCTCCCTTGCGTCCGGTTGCCCTGTGTCCGGCTGGCGCGCGATGGTGACGAACAGCCGGCCGCCGCGTGCACGGCCTGTCCGCCCCGCACAATGTCTGGCGGCCAAGGAAAGTTCCACTATCTGACGAGCGATCGGCCCTGTCCACCTGCCCGCTCACCGGACGCTCGTCCGCACCGGCGATGACAGAGCGGACGGTGACCAGACCACGGTCGAACCGTGACCGGTCCGCGGTCGGCCCGAGGCTGGAGCACAACCGAGCCATGACCGGAACGTGACCAAAATGTGACCGGAATGTGACCGGAGCGCGGCTGAATTGTGACTGATCCATGTCAACGTCGTGTCGTGTCGTGTCGTGTCGTGGTCGTGGTCGTGGTC
>NZ_CEVIVC010000097.1:4219-5007 GCF_982290645.1 Protofrankia sp. CiP1_Cm_nod4 | reverse complement strand
GTGTCCGTTTCCTGTCGGAGTGTGCCCGGGTCGCGGTTGGCGGGCCCGCGGGCAACGTGCCGGCGCGTGATCGGCAGTGCGCGCCGTGCATCCGTCGGCGTGCACCGCGCACCAACATGTCGACATCCGGACATGTGCGTCGGGTAACTAAAAGAGATCTTGTTTTAGCATCTGATGATGACGCAGTGTGTCCACATTGATGCTCTATGGTTAAAGGATATGCGATCATGGCTTTGAGCGAAGGGGCGGGAGCGAGGGCGGAGCCGTCGCGCCCGGGGATCGTTTCGCCGGCGGTCGGGGCATCCGCCCGTCCGGAGCCGGGGGCGGCCACGACCGCGTGCCCGGAGATCCGCGAAAGCCGGGAGTGCCCGCGATGATACGTATGACATCGGTGACCAAGAGCTACCATAGCGGCACGCGGCCCGCCCTGGACGACATCAGCCTCGAGATCACCGCAGGGGAGTTCGTCTTCCTGGTCGGCCCGTCCGGCTCGGGCAAGTCCACCTTGCTGCGGCTGCTGCTGCGGGAGGAGCGGCCCACCTCCGGCGTGGTCGAGTTCGCCGGCCGGGACGTGGCGAGCATCCCCGACCGTCGGGTACCGCTGCTGCGCCGTCAGGTCGGCTGTGTCTTCCAGGACTTCCGGCTGCTCGCGGACCGGACCGCCGCGGGCAACGTCGCCTTCGCCATGGACGTCACCGGCCGTCCGCGGCACGTGGTCCGCACGGTCGTGCCCGAGGTGCTCGGTCTGGTCGGGCTCGCTGGCAAGGAGAACCGCTACCCCGACGAGC
>NZ_CEVIVC010000097.1:0-3542 GCF_982290645.1 Protofrankia sp. CiP1_Cm_nod4 | reverse complement strand
ACCGGCAACCTCGACCCGGCCACCGGAGCTGGGATCATGAACCTGCTGGGAGCGATCAACCGGGTGGGGACGACCGTCGTCATGGCCACCCACAACGCCGCCCTGGTGGACACCATGCGCCGACGGGTCGTCGAGCTCGAGCACGGGACGCTCGTGCGTGACCAGGCATCCGGCGGCTACGAGCCGGCCCCCTGACGCCGTGACCACAAAGCCCGGCAAGCCCGGTAAGCCTGATAAACCCAACAAACCAGGCCTATCCGATGAACCGGATGAGCCGGGCAGACCGGATGGGAAGAGCGGGCCGGGCGGGAAGAGCGGGGCCGACGGCTCGGGCAGGCCCGACGGGAAGAGCGGGCCGGACGGCTCGGGCGGGCTCGGCGGGCTCGGGAGGCTCCGGCTTCCCAGGCCGCCGGGCAGCGGCAGCGAGGACATGGCCGGGATGCGCGCCGGGGCGTTGCTCGCGATCGGCCTCACCAGCCTGCGGCGCAACCTGGCGACCTCCGTCGCGGTGATCGTCACCGTGGCCATCTGCCTGACCCTGCTCGGCGCCGGGCTGCTGCTGCGGGCCCAGGCCCACACCGTCGACGGTTTCCTCCTGGACCGCATCCAGGCCGTCATCGACCTCGACGACAACATCTCCGGCGCCGAACGCGACGCCCTCGCGGCCGACCTGCGTGCCGACCCCCTGGTGCAGGCCGTCCGCTACGAGGACAAGGCGCAGGCGTTCGAGCGCTTCAGGCGCGACTTCCGCAACTCGCCCGACATCGTCAGCGGGGTGAGCGCGGCCGACCTGCCCGCTTCGTTCCGTCTCACGCTCGCCGACCCGCGCCGGGCCGGCGAGATCATCACCGGTTACGCCGGACGGGACGGGGTCGACCGGGTCCGTGACCAGCGTGCCCTGCTCGCCCCGCTCTACCGGATCCTGGACGCCTGCACCATCGGCGCGTTCGCGCTCGCCGCGGTCCAGGCGCTGGCCGCGTTCGCGCTGATCTACACGATGATCCGGGTCTCCGCGCACGGCCGGCGCCGGGAAACCGCGATCATGCGTCTGGTGGGGGCGACGAACGGGACGATCCGGGCCCCGTTCGTGCTGGAGAGCGCCGTCGCCGGGATGGTCGGTGGCCTGTTCGCCGCGGCCGCGCTGATCGCGGGCAAGATCTACCTCGTCGATCACCGGTTCGCCCGCCAGACGGCGTTCCCGCTTTTCGGCTGGGACGCGGTGTGGGCCGCCGTGGCCGGCGTCCTGCTGGTCGGCACCGGGGCGTCCGCGGCGATGGCTTCTGTCGCGCTACGCCGCCACCTGCGTGTTTAGGCAGCGGGCTGGAAGGCTGGCCGACCCTCAGGGGGTCGCCGGACGGCCGGCGGCGGCGTGATCGCTGTGCTTCCGCGTGGCTGGTCGGCGGCGGCGTAACCTCGGTGGAACCTGGTAGGGAAAGAATGAGGTACCCCGAACGTGGCCAAGGAGACCGGCCGGAAGCTGGTTGCGCAGAACCGGCGTGCCCGGCACGACTACACCATCCTCGACACCATCGAGGCCGGGATCGTGTTGCAGGGCACCGAGGTGAAGTCGCTGCGCGCGGGCCGGGCATCCCTGGTGGACGCCTTCGCGCAGATCAGCGACGGGGAGGCGTGGCTGCACGGCGCGCACATCCCCGAGTACACCGAGGGCACGTGGACGAACCATGCCCCGCGGCGGCGTCGCAAGCTGCTGCTGCACCGCGACGAGATCGCCAAGCTGGTCGGCAAGACCAGGGAGGGCGGCCTCACCCTCGTCCCGCTGTCCCTGTACTTCAAGGACGGCCGGGCGAAGGTGGAGATCGCCCTGGCCCGGGGGCGCAAGACCTACGACAAGCGCCAGGTGCTCGCCGAGCGGGACGCGTCACGCGAGGTCTCCCGGGCCATGGGACGACGGGCCAAGGGCCGCGACGACTGAGGTCCCCTGAGTTCGCCGGCCGGCCTTTCAAGATCTCTGATGGATCACCCGGTGCCGCCCGAACCAGCCGGTGCGCCGACGGGAACACGTCCGGCACGTTCGACGTTGGCTGTTTGGCGTCGGGCCAGGGCGCGTCACGTTGACCAGGGCGTGTCATGGTGCGGCGACTCGGGTAGGATGAACATGAAAGCAGCGTTGACCGACATGTTGATCAACGTGTCGGCTAGCGTGATATGAACCAACATGACACGGGGGTGACCGGTTTCGACTTCGGACGTCGGGATAGGGGAAGCGGGCCGAGGATGAGCGGTTATCTCGTAAACGATCCGCTCGAAGAAACAACTGCCAACAAGTCGCAGTCTGCTACACCCCGCACTTTCGCCCTCGCGGCCTGAGCGGGATCAAGTAGCCGTCAGCCTGAGAGTGCCTCCGGCTCAGGACCTGGCGTCGCCAGGAGGATCACCTTCTGATCCGGTCACGGGATCGGCAAGGAACACCTCACAGTGACTGAGCCCACACCGGCTTGCCTGCGTGACCGGTGGGGCTGAGAAACAACAAGCAGGCTGCGCCCGGAGAAGTCCTGTTGCGGGGCCGGAGGACGCGGGTTCGATTCCCGCCACCTCCACCACGATGAGTTATAACGTCCTGACCTGGTCAAATAGGTGTACTCTATGAGTTCCGCTGCTGGGTTGACGGGAAGATGCCCAGGTCAGAGGCTGATCGACTGGTTCGATTCCTCCGACACAACGGTCGCTGCCGACTACAGCATGTAGCCGGCAGCGACGCGGTCCTAGAGCGCCGGTCAGGTAACCCCATACGTATCCCCCCTGAGCGGCGGCACGCTTCGATGGACGTCGGCCACCGAAGAAGATCAGCGTAATTTTGTCGTTGTGTACGTTTTTGCAGCCAAAAAGCGTACACAACGACAAACTATCCATGGATCATGGCCTGTACGGATGGTCATGGATGGGATCCGCGCTACTTGACCGGCGCTCTAGCCACTGTCGTGCTGTTTCGGCTCGGTAGGGACGGCTGGACCACCCGGGCTGCTACTCGCCGGAATGCCAGTCGAGGACGTCTCAGGTGCGAACTGTCCATCGCGGTGCAGCCGGTGAGAAACGCCGCAACCGCAGGGTGTCGCCGAGCACGGTGAGGCTGGGGCAGGCCATGGCTCGGGGGACGGCCGGCCCGCCCTCCTCCATAGGCGCGACGGTGCCCGCGACGACCGGCTCGCCGTCCCACAGCTCCGGTCGTGCCTACCCCGGGAAGGGCCTGGAACGACTGGGCGACGAGCTGACCGCCGCGGTGTGCGGCACCGTGCCGCTACGGCCAGCTCGTCGCGAGCGCCGCTCCGGTCAGGCGGCCGAGGTCTCGTGCTGCCCTCGTGACCGGCTACGTGCCAGGCATACCAGGATGTCGATCAGGATGAAGGCACCCAGGGACACGCCGAGGACGGGCAGTGCCCAGCCGATCGCCGCGGTCACGAGGGCGGTGACCACCAGGGCCGGTTTCCAGATGTGCCGCCAGGCGCCGCGTACGGGCGGGGGGCCGACGATCCGGGTGCGGTCGGCGCGGGTGGGGCGGCGCTGCCACCACATGCGGTAGCCTT
>NZ_CEVIVC010000096.1:0-18050 GCF_982290645.1 Protofrankia sp. CiP1_Cm_nod4 | reverse complement strand
GGACGGCCGCCGGGTGGTCAGTTGTCGTGGAAGCTGAGTTTTTCGAAGAGCCAGACCAGGAGGAGGGCGACCAGGCCGAAGGTCAGGAAGAAGGCCAGGCCGGCGGCGGAGGCCAGGCCCGCGTTGAAGCTCTTGAAGCAGTACTCCCAGAGCAGGTAGTAGGCGTTGGTCGTCGCGTCGTCGGGGCCGCCCTGGGTGAGCGCGTCGATCAGCGGGAAGGTCAGCTGGCCGGAGAGCAGCACGGTCATGAGGGTCAGCAGGACCAGGGTCGGTGACAGCAGCGGCAGGATGATCCAGCGGGTGATCTGCCGCCGGGTCGCGCCGTCGAGCTGGGCCGCCGCCGAGTACTCGTCGTTGATGTTGGCCAGGCCGGCGGTGACGACGAGGACGGCGAACCCGAGCAGGTGCCAGCCGGTGATGCCGATGATGGCGAGCTGGGCCGGGCCGCGTTCGTGCAGCCAGTTGACCGGATGGCCGATCATGCGGTCCACCAGCCCGTGCCGCGGGTCCAGCAGCCACATCCACATCGCCGCGCTGGCCACCGGCGGGACCAGCACCGGCGCGAACACCAGCGCGCGGTAGGCGACGCCGGCCCGGCCGCGGATCCGGCGGGTGAGCAGGGAGATGATCGTGGGCAGCAGGACCGAGAAGGGCAGCAGGCACAGGATCGTCGCCACCGTCAGCCAGAGCGAGTGCCTGAGCTCGGGGAGCTGGACGACCTGCTGGTAGTTGTCCAGCCCGACCGGGATCTTCGGCCTGCTCGGCAGCAGGTTCCACCGGTAGAAGGAGAGCTGGACGGCCTCGACCAGGGGGCGGTAGGTCCACACGAGCAGGCAGGCCAGCCCCGGGGCGAGGTAGAGGAAGGGCGGCAGCGCCCGCAGCGCCCGGCGCGCCAGCGGTGGCCGGGCCGCCTCGACCGCCACGTGCTCGGCGGGGGCCACGAGGGGCGCGAGCTCTACGAACACGCTGCCCGCCCCTGCTCTGTCAGCCGCCCGTCGCCGGTGGCGGCCTGGTCGATGTGTCGTGCCATGTCGCTCTCGTCGTTGTCGAAGAGGATGTCCGCGGGGGCGAGCGTCACGACGCTGGCCACCACGGTGTGGGGGTAGATGTCGATGCGGCTGCAGGCCGCCGTGCGCAGCGCGCGGGCCCGGCCCGCGGGCGAGAGCAGGTCCGCGCCGAACGCGGTGGCCGGCGACACCCAGACCGGGATGCCGGCGAGCAGGCCGCAGCTGGCGTGATGGGCGTGGCCGCACAGAATGATCCGCACGTCGCTGCCCGCCACGGCCCGCGCGAGCCGGTCGGTCTCACGCAGCGTCATCAGTTCGACGACGAGCATCGGCGACGGCACCGGTGGGTGGTGCAGGACGAGCACCGTCCCGTCGGGGGCCGGGCGGGCGAGCTCGTCGCGCAGCCAGGCGAGCTGGGCGTCGGTGAGGTGGCCGCTGTCGTAGCCCGGCGTGGTGCTGTCGAGCACCACGATCCGCAGGCCCGCGATCCAGTGGACGCTGTCGCACGGGATCGTCGAGAGGCTGTCGGTCGCCGGCGCGGCGCCCAGCAGCTCGCGGCGGAACGCCGTCCGCTCGTCGTGGTTGCCCATCGCGTAGATGACCGGGGCGCCCAGGTGGCGCGCGAGCGGTTCGACCACCGCCCGCAGCCGCCGGTAGGCGGCGGGGGAGCCGCTGTCGGCGAGATCTCCGGTCAGTACCAGGCCCGCCACCGCGGTCCCGGAGCCCGCGACCGCGCGGGCCGCGGACTCCAGGTTCGCGTGTGTGTCCACCCCGCCGTGCGGCAGCTCCCCGTCGTCGACGAGGTGGACGTCGCTGAGCTGGATCAGGGTGTACCGCGGCACCCGGGCCGGCGGTGCCGCCGGCACCGGTGGCACCGGCAGCGCGGACGTCACCGATGTCACCGATGGCACGGTCGGCACCGACGGCACGGTGTCAGCCCTTCGGGAGGAGCTTGGTCGCCTGCTCCTGCGCCGCGGTCAGCGTCGAGAGCGGGTCGGCACCGCTGTAGACCACCTTCTCGACGGCCGCGAGCATGCCGTCCCTGATCTGGACGTAGTTGTCACCGGGGAACGACGCCGTCGGGTACAGCCGGGCGAGCTGGTCGATGTTCGGCTTGATCAGCGGGTTCTTGGCCGCCCAGTCCTTCAGCGCGCCCGGGTCGTCGAGCAGGCCCGTGCGCAGCGGCAGGTAGCCGATCCTGCTGGTGATCTGCGTGTACGCCTCGTCGCTGGTCAGGAACTTGATGAGCTCCCAGGCCGCCCGCTGCCGGGCCGGGTCCTTGGCGAACATCAGCAGGGCCGCCCCGGAGTTGGTCGGCTGCACCTTCTTGCCGTCGAAGCTCGGCTCGTAGCCGGCCCGCAGCTCCCACGGCGGGTTCGCGGTGGTGGCGCCCTTGCGGAAGACCGCCTCGGCGGCGCTGCTCTCCAGGATCATGCCTACCTCACCGCGGGCGAACGCGGGGTAGGCCTGCTCCTGGGAGAGCTTGGGGCTGGCGCCGGAGCTGACCAGGTCCTGGGCCACCCGGACGGCCTCGACCGCGGGGGCGTCGGCGAAGGTGAGCCGGGTCTGGTCGTCGGAGATCACGGTTCCGCCGTTGGAGGCGACCAGGGACTGATAGCACCAGTCACTGCTCTTCTTGGTCAGGCAGTCGATGTAGGCGCCGTCCTTGCCGGTCCTGCTCTTGATGGCCAGTGCGGCCGTCTTCACCTCCGCCCAGGTGGCCGGCGGCTTGTTCGGGTCGAGACCGGCCTGGGTGAACAGGCTCGCGTTGTAGTACAGGATCGGCGTGGAGAACACGAACGGCACGGCGAAGGTCTTGCCCTCGACGTCACCGAGGGTGCGCGCGGTCGGCGCGAACGGGTGGGCGCCGCCGAAGTTCGCCTGCACGGCGTCGCGGCCGACGACGTCGTCGAGCGGGGTGGCGCCCAGGCCCTTGACGGCGTACCGGATGTCGCCGAAGACCAGCTGGCCGACGTCGGGCGGGTTGCCCGCCGCGATCTGGCGCTGGATGCTGGCGGCCGAGGCCGACCCGTAGCCGCTCGCGGTCGCGGTCGCGGGCTTCTGGGCCGTCACCTTGATGTTGGGGTGGGCGGCCTGGAACCTGTTGATCAGATCGGTGAAGGTGTCCGTCCAGGCCCCTGCCTGGGACAGGTTGTAGCTCTCAAAGGTGATCGAGACCTGCTGGTCCGGCCGGAGTTCGGGAACCACGGTGCTCGGCTGGGCGGGCGTGCTCGAGCCACTGTCTCCGCAGGCGGCGGCGGTCAGTGCCAGGGTGAGCGCGGCCGCCAGCCCCCCGAGCTGGCGCAGTTTTTTCACGGGATGCTCCTTGAGCGAGAGGAACACGGCACCGGCGAGGACCGGGGCCGGGAAAGACGTCGGACGTTTCGACAGGCTCGAAAGACTCGACGGCGGGACGGTTCGGAAAGGGCGGGGACGCCGAAGGCTGGTGATCAGACGGTGGACGCGTCCAGAACCTGCCCGGGGGCGCCGGCGACGGCGGCTGCGGCGGAGTCATGGTCGTGATCGCGCTCGCGGGGGAGGCCGCCGCTGGCCGGCTGCCAGACCAGCCGGCGGCCGCTGGCCCGGTCGAACAGGTGCACCCGGTCCGCGGGGACGTCGAAGGCCACCGGTTCGCCGGGACGCAGGCCGAGCGGCCGCGGCCCCCGGGCCAGCAGCCGGGCGCCGCCCACCGCGCACTGGGCGACCTCCTCACCGCCGAGGTTCTCCACCGTCTCCACCACCCCCCGGAACACGGGGGACGCGGGCACGGGCACGGGCTGCGATGCGGGCTGCGATGCGGGCTGCGAAGCGGGGGAGCTGGACGCCGGCGGGAGCAGGACCAGGTGCTCCGGTCGGACGCCGAGGGTCACCTCGCGGGCGGGCTGGTCGCCCGCCGCCCACAGCGGCAGCTCGACGCCGGGGGCGAGCACCTGGACGCGTCCGGCCCGGCTCTCGATCCGCGCGGGGATCAGGTTCATCGCGGGTGAGCCCAGGAAGCCCGCCACGAACACCGACGCCGGCTCGTCGTAGACGTCGGTGGGGGTGCCGACCTGCTCCAGCCGGCCGGCGTTGAGCAGGGCCACCCTGGTGGCCATGGTCATGGCCTCGACCTGGTCGTGGGTGACGTAGACGATGGTCGAGCCGAGCGTGCGGTGCAGGGCCCGCAGCTGGCCGCGGGTTGCCGTGCGCAGCTTCGCGTCGAGGTTGGACAGCGGCTCGTCCATCAGGAAGGCGCCGGGGTCACGGACGAGTGCCCGCCCGACGGCGACCCGCTGCCGCTGCCCGCCGGAGAGCTCCCGCGGCCGGCGGCCGAGCAGCTCCGCGAGATCGAGCAGCTCGGCCACCTCGCGTACCTTCTGGCGTATCTCCGCCCGTGGCCGGCGACGGGACCGCAGCGGGAACCCGATGTTGCGTTCGACGGTCAGGTGGGGGTAAAGAGCGTAGCTCTGGAATACCATTGCCATGTCGCGTTCCCGGGGCGGGGCGAACGTGACGTCGCGGCCGTCCAGCAGAACCCGCCCGCCGCTCGGCTCGATCAGACCGGCGATCATCCGGAGCAGCGTCGATTTTCCGCATCCGCTCGGGCCGAGCAGGACGAGGAAGTCGCCGTGGCTGATGTCCAGGCTCACCCGGTCGATGGCGGCGACCTCGCCGAAACGCTTGGTCAGTCCTTCGACCTGGATCCGGCTCACAGCCTGGCTCTCCTTTCGTACCGGCCCGGCGGCGTGCCGGACCGGCCTGGTATTCCCGGCTCGCCGTGGGTGGGCCGGTGGGTTCGGAAGTCGGAAGTCGGATCCCCCGGTACGGGCCGTGCCCGGTGCCGGCGGCCGTCCGGAAATTTTTCCAGTGCTTCTTATCGTCCGTGGACCGCTGAATTCAACGCCGGGTCCGTGTACGGGAAGGAAACATGCTGGAAATTTGCGGTGCGTCAAGTGGTGTGAAACGCCGCGCGCACGCCCGGTGGCCAGCACTGATTGAAATCACTGATTACCCGATAGAATTCATTGATGGCTGCCGGTGCCCACTGTCATGGCGCGCGGGCGGTACCGGCGGCGGAATCCGTCCCACGCCGGCCCGGCCGGCCCGGCCAGGCTGGCCGCGTCCAGGCTGGCCGCGTCCGGCCACGTGGCTGTCGCCACACCGCTCGGCGCCGTCGCGGGCCGGGCTGGCCGGCCCGGAACGCCTGCCCCGCACCAGCGCGGCCGACAGGCCGGGCTGGTGGCCCGAAGCCGGTCGGTGGTCTGGTCGCCGATCGGCGCGGGGCTCGTCTACATCCTCACTGCCAGCGGCCGGGACCGTCAGAGGTCGAGGACAAGCTGGTCGCCGCGGGCCCGGGAGACACAGATCATCATGGCGTCCCCGTCCCGCTGCTCCTGCGGGCTCAGCACGGAGTCGCGGTGGTCGACCTCGCCCTCGACGAACCGGGTCTCGCAGTTGCCGCAGGTCCCCTCGCGGCACGAGGAGGGCATGTCCAGGCCGGTGCGTTCGAGCGCCTCGAGGATGCTGCGGCCCGCGGCCACCCGCACCCGCTGCCCGGTGCTGGCGATCAGGACGTCGAAGGCGGTGTCCGCGGCGGCGTCGCCGGCCGGTTCCCGGGGGCGGAAGCGTTCGACGTGCAGGGCGCTGGGCGGCCAGCTGCCGCAGGCGGCCTCGACCGCGCCGAGCAGGCCCTCCGGGCCGCAGCAGTAGACGGCCGTGCCCTCCTCGGGCCGGGCGAGGACGGTGCCGAGCGGCAGCAGCCCGCGCTCCCGCTCGGGGTGGACGACGACCCGGTCGCCATAGGCGGACAGCGTGGGGAGGAACGCCATGCTCGTGCGTTGCCGGCCGCCGTAGAGCAGCGTCCAGTCGGCGCCGCGCCCGGTCAGCTCGGCGATCATCGGGAGGAGCGGGGTGATCCCTATCCCACCCGCGATCAGGACGTAACGCCCGGCGTCGACCAGGGGGAAGTTGTTGCGCGGCGCCCCCACCTCCAGCGTCGACCCGGCGTGGGCCTCATCGTGCAGGTACGCCGAGCCGCCCCGGCCGGCGGCCTCGCGCAGGACCGCGACACGCCAGGTCGCGTGGTCGGCCGGATCGCCGCACAGCGAGTACTGCCGGACGCGCCCGGGCCCGGTGACGACGTCGACGTGCGCGCCGGGAGCCCACGGGGCGAGCGGCCGCCCGCCGGGATCGGCGAGGGTCAGGGAAACGACGTCGTCCGCCTCGACGGTCCTGCTGACGACGGTCAGGAACGCGGTGGCGGACGGTGCGGGTACCGCGGTCGACTGATCATAGGATGCTGGCGCGGACATGACCGACCTCCGGCGGAGTTCTGGGCGTGTCGGAATGGGCGTACGGGTTCCCGGCGTTCCGCCGGATCCGCGTTCTGGGCGGCGAATCCGGCGTTCCGGCCGCTGGCCGGCACGCCGGTCGAAACAGTGAGCTGCCCGCGACGGCGACCGGTCTGCCGGCCGGGCGGGCCACCGTTGAATTCTATCGGCAGGGCCGCCCGTGACGCAGGGCCCGGCCACATCTTCGCAAGCGTTTTCCCGACTGGCCGGAGAAGTCGCCGACAGGAGGAAAATCCACTTGGGCGATTGGATTTTCCAATAACCCCGGCCCGGGTTCCCGCATGCCACGGAGGCCCTTTTCGGCGGCCTCGCCAAAGGCGGCGCCATGATTTTCCGGCGCTGCCGGCAACCGTCCATGGTCATTTTTCTGAAGGCAGTGCTATGATTTTCAGCGCTGCCGGAGGCCGTTCGCGGGCATTCGGCCGAAGGTAGCGCGCTGATTTTCAGCGCTGCCGGAGGCCGTTCGCGGGCATTCGGCTGGAGGCTGATTCTGGTGGCTGGTCAGAAGGGCCCGGCCTCGTCGAGGGCGTCCAGCAGGGCGTCGACGACCTTGCTTCGCTGCGGCCGCCACACCACGTGCACGGACAGCATCGGGATCGGGTCGACGAGGGGGATGGCGACCGGCCCTCTCGTCCGGCGGGCGCGTTCGACCGAGGCGAACCCCACCAGCGGGCGGGTGGTGACCACGAGGGCGGTCGCGCCCGGGTCGTCGACCTCGGCGGCGACCCGCAGGCTGATCCGGACCCGTTCGGCCGTGGTGACGATCGTGTCGTACATCGCCGGGGACTGGGTGCGGCTGAACAGGATGCAGGCCTGGTTCTGCAGCTCGCGGAACGGCACCTGCTCCCGGCAGGCCCAGTCGTGCTGTTCCCCGACCACGGCGACCAGCGGCAGCCGCAGCACCTCCCGGGAGTGCAGGTCGCTGGTGGGCGGCAGCCCGAAGACGAAGCCGATGTCGAGCTCGCCGCCGAGCAGGCCCTTGAGCTGGGGGCCGGTGCGTCTTTCCCACAGGTGGGCGGTCAGCCCGGGGTGAGTGCTGTTCAGCCGTAACAGGGTCGGCTGCAGGATGCGCTGGCCGGCCGGGAAGTTGTAGCCGATGTTGATCGCGCCGGCGCGGCCGGCCGCGGCGTCCCGCGCCGCCTGCACGGCCCGGCTCGCCTGGTCGAGGATCCGCTTCGCCTCGGCCTGGAACGCGACGCCTGCCGGGGTCAGCCGGACCTCGTGGGAGGTGCGGGCGACCAGCTTGACGCCGACCTCACGCTCCAGGCGCTGCAGGTGCTGGCTCAGCGAGGGCTGGGCCAGGTGGAGCTTGCCCGCGGCCCGTCCGAAGTGCAGCTCGTCCGCTATCGCCAGAAAAGACACCAGGTGCCGGAACTCCATCCCGCCTCCCTCCTGTAAGCCCAGCACAGCCTACGTGCGGTGACTAACCGGCGGTGACGGGTGAGTGTTGTCCGGAAGAACTGTCGGGCCGGTCGCCACGGGCACCAGCGGACACCAGCGTGACGGCGGCACACACATGATACCCGTGCAAACAGCGTGTATACGCGTGTGTACGGCGGGGTGTATTGCGGCGGTACGTATGACGGCGATGTATATCGCGGTGATGTGCATTACAGCCGTGCATTACGGCGGTGCGTGTCGCGGCTCCGTGTATTAAGGCGCGGACGTGACGGGGGCGGATGTGACGGGGGCGGACATGACAGGGATGGATATGGCATGACGAGGGCAGCAACGCCCGGCGTGCCCGTATCTGTCCTGGAATGGCTGTTCGCATCCCGGTGGCGCGCCGTGGGGCGCGAATACGGAATGGCCTCCACACGGGGCGGCCTTCGTGCGGAGTGGCTCCCGCGTGACCGTGTCCGCGCGGGCGTCGTGGACGGCGGCTGGGAGCTGATCCACGGGCCTGGCGGCCGATCCGGGGGATGAGGCTGGCCCGGGGATGCTGGCCCGGGGGATATGGGATGACCGTATCCGGGCCGGGAGGGTGCGTGGCGTCGGCCACCGTCCCGATAGCCTCGTTGTCGTGGCAACGGTCGATCTTCCACAGGAGTCCGCTGTCGGGCTCGACGATGGCCTGACCGCCGCGGGCGTGGCCGCGCGCATCGCGGCGGGCAGCACCAACGACGTCCCGGTCCGGGCGAGCCGCTCGGTCGCCGAGATCGTCCGGGCCAACGTCCTGACCCGGTTCAACGCGATCATCGGCGCGCTCTTCGCCGTCATCGTGGTGATCGGGCCGGTCGTTCCCGACGGCCTGTTCGGGCTGATCATCGTGGTCAACACCGCGATCGGCATCGTCCAGGAGATGCGGGCCAAACGCACCCTGGAACGGCTCGCGATCATCGGCGAGGCCCGGCCCCGGGTCCGCCGGGACGGCCGGACGGTCGAGATCTCCGCCAGCGAGGTCGTGCTCGACGACGTCATCGAGCTCGGGCCCGGCGACCGGGTCGTCGTCGACGGGGTCGTGCTGGCCGCGGACGGGCTGGAGATCGACGAGTCGCTGCTCAGCGGTGAGGCCGACCCGGTGGACAAGGGCCCCGGGGATCCCGTCATGTCCGGCAGCTTCGCGGTGGCCGGGACAGGGGTGTTCCGCGCGGCCAAGGTCGGCCGGGAGGCCTATGCCGCCCGGCTGGCGGAGGAGGCCAGCCGTTTCACGCTCGTGCGTTCGGAGCTGCGCGGCGGCATCGACCGGATCCTGACGTTCGTCACCTTCCTGATCATTCCTGCCGGCGCGTTGACGATCTACAGCCAGTTCCGGCTCGACGACGCCGCCCCGGACGACGCGGTGCGCGGGATGGTGGCCGCGCTCGTCCCCATGGTTCCCGAGGGGCTCATCCTGCTCACCAGCGTCGCGTTCGCGATCGGTGTCATCCGGCTGGGACGCCGCAAGTGCCTGGTGCAGGAGCTGCCGGCCATCGAGGGGCTGGCCCGGGTCGACGTCGTGTGCGCGGACAAGACCGGCACCCTCACCGAGAACCGCATGCGGCTGACCGAGGTGCGCCTGCTGGGCGCGCCCGACAGGACGGGCCCGGCCAACGGCGCCGCCGGCGAGGCCGCCGGCGAGGCTGCCGGGGCCGGCCGGCTGGCTGGTGAGGTGCGCGAGGCGCTGCGGGCGCTGGCCGCCGCCGACCCGCGTCCCAACGCGAGCCTGGCCGCGGTCGCCGAGGCGTTCCCGAGCGGTCCGGACACCTGGGCCGCGACGGCGGCCGCGGCGTTCTCCTCCGCCCGGAAGTGGAGCGGGGCGAGCTTCGGCCGGCACGGGCACTGGGTGCTCGGCGCGCCCGACGTCCTGCTGCCGCCCGGGCACGCCGCGGTCGCCGAGGCCGACCGGCTGGCCTCCCGGGGGCTGCGGGTGCTGCTGCTCGGCCGGGCCGGCATCCCGGTGGACGCGCCGGGCGCGCCCGGCACGGTGGTCCCGCTGGCGCTGCTCGTCATCGAGCAGAAGATCCGCGACGACGCCGCCGACACCCTGCGCTACTTCGCGGCGGAGAACGTCGAACTGAAGATCATATCGGGGGACAGCGCGCTGTCCGTCGCGGCGGTCGCCAGCACGCTCGGGATCGCCGGTGCCGACCGGCCGGTGGACGCCCGGACGCTGCCCGACGACGACATCCCCGCGCTGGCCGAGCGGATGGCGACGGGGTCGATCTTCGGCCGGGTGGCGCCGGACCAGAAGCGCGCCATGGTCAGGGCCCTGCAGTCCGACGGCCACACCGTGGCCATGACCGGCGACGGGGTCAACGACGTGCTCGCGCTCAAGGACGCCGACATCGGCGTGGCCATGGGCTCGGGCAGCCCCGCGGCCCGGGCGGTCGCGCAGATCGTCCTGCTGGACAACACCTTCGCCGCTCTCCCGCACGTCGTGGCCGAGGGACGGCGGGTGATAGGCAACATCGAGCGGGTGTCCGTCCTGTTCCTGACCAAGACGGTCTACTCGGTGCTGCTGGCCATCCTGATCGGGGCGGCGCAGCTGAGGTTCCCGTTCCTGCCCCGGCACGTGACGCTCATCGGCTGGTTCACCATCGGCGTCCCGGCGTTCTTCCTGGCGCTCGCGCCCAACACCGAGCGGGCCCGGGCCGGGTTCGTGCCGCGGGTCATGCGCCGGGCGGTGCCGGCGGGTGCCGTGGTGGCGGTGGCGAGCTTCGTGACCTACCTGCTCGTCCGCTCCGGCGGCGAGGGCACGCCCGAGCAGGAGAGCACCGCCGTCGTGATCACGCTTGTCATGATCGCAACATGGGTGCTGGCAGTGGTGGCCCGGCCGTATGCCTGGTGGAAGGTCCTGCTGGTGGCTGCCATGGCCGGTGGCTTCCTGCTGTGCCTGCTGCTGCCGGTGGGGCAGCGCGTCTTCGAGTTCGACACGTCGGACGCCGGCGTCGTCGCCGTGGCGGCCACCTGCGGCGCGGCCGGCATGGCCCTGGTGGAGCTCGTCTGGCGGCTGGTGGGGCACTTCTGGCCCGTGAACGCCGAGGGCACGGCCCACGGCCGGCCGTCCAGGCCCTGAACCACCGGGCCGGGCCGGGCGTGGCTGCCCGGGCTGCCGGGCCGGGCGTGGCGGGCGTGGGTGCCCGGGCTGCCGGGCCGGGCGTGGCGGGTGGTGTGGCCGACCACGCACGTGTGGGGGTGGGAAAAGGCGTCGGTCTCCCCGCCGGGCGCCGGCCGGCGCTGGTTCGATAGGCGAAGTGATGGTGGGGGCCGTGGGGGTGCTGGCCTGTCCCGGAAGGAGCCGACGGTGGTCCTGTCCCGCCGGATCGTTGGTGGCGCAGACTGTTTCGACCCCCACGACCCCGGGCTCGTCCACGACCCGTACCCCGTCTTCGCCGAACTGCGGGCGGCCGGCCGCCCGCTGTGGAGCGAACAGCTCGGGATGTGGCTGGCCGCCAGGTACCGCGACGCCGACGCGGTGCTGCGCCATCGCGCGCTGGGCAGGATCCACCCGCCGCGACAGCCCGAGGGCCTGTGGGCGCTGTTCAACCAGCTCGAGCGCGACTCGGTCCTCGGCTGCGAGCCGCCCAAGCACACCCGGCTGCGGGGCCTGCTCGGCAAGGCGTTCGTCCGCGGCAACATCGAGCGGCTGCGCCCGCACATCGAGGAGCTGTGCGGGGGCCTCCTCGACGGGCTGGCGGAAAGGGCCCGCGACGGCGAGCCGTTCGACCTGATCACCGACTACGCCGAACCGCTGCCAGTGATGATCATAGCCGAGCTGCTCGGTATCCCGGACGGCGACCGGCACCTGCTGCGCCCCTGGTCGGCGGCCATGATGAAGATGAACGAGTACGGGCGGACGCCCGCCGCGGAGGCCGCCGCCCGCGCCGCCGCGGCCGAGTTCGACGCCTTCGTCCGGGACCTCGCGGTGCGCCGCCGGCGCGGCCCCCGGGACGATGTGATCACCCATCTGGTCCAGGCGGAGCAGGACGGTGAGCAGCTCAGCGAGGACGAGCTGGTCGCCACGGTCGTGGTGCTGCTCAACGCCGGGCACGAGGCCAGCGTCAACTGCCTCGGCAACGGGATGGTCGTCCTGCTGAACCATCCCGACCAGCAGCGGCGGCTGGCCGAGCGGCCGCTGGAGCTCGCCGCCACCGCGACCGAGGAGTTCCTGCGCTTCGACTCCCCGCTGCACCTGTTCGAACGGACCGCGATGGCGGACGTCGAGATCGGCGGGGCGGTCATCCGGGCGGGGGAGCGGATCGCCGCCCTGCTCGGCTCGGCCAACCGGGACGGCGAGATGTTCGAGCGGGCCGACGAGTTCGACATCGGCCGGGAGCCGAACCCGCACATCGCCTTCGGCGGCGGGGTCCACTTCTGCGTGGGCGCGCCGCTGGCCCGGGTGGAGGTGGCGATCGCCGTACGCTGCCTGATCGAACGCTTCCCGCGGCTGCGTCCGGCCGGCACACCGGTACGGCGTCCGGCATTCGTCCAACGCGGCTGGACCCGCGTGCCGGTGGCCGTCTGACGGCGCGGCGGTTTCCGTGAACCGTCGCGGGTGGGCGCGGCATGCGGGCAGGTGTATGCCGCGCCCGGGATCTCACGCCGGATGGCTGCCCGCGAGCCGGCTGAGGAAAGCGGTGTTGTCGTAGAAGTTCTCGACCTCGACCAGCCTGAGGTCGTCCGCGCAGCGGGCCACGGTGACACCGAAGATCTCGATGCGCTCACCGGTCGGGGGCGCCTCTTTGTACGGCCCGCTGAAGGTGCCCCAGTGCCGCCATTTGAACGCGATCACGGGCGGTGGTGAGTAGACGTCCAGCACCTCCCAGAAGAAGCCGCCGGGGAAGGCTTTGTGGAACACCTCGTGGGAGGACTCGAAGGTTTCGTTCCCCGCCGAGTAGTGGGGGTTCTCGCCGATGAGGATGTTGTAGCTGCCCTTTTCCGCGAGGTCGGCGGCGGTGGCCGCCGGGCCGCCGTTCACCTGGACCCGCAGCCGTTCGGTCACCATGCTGACCCACTGGGCTGGATCCTTCTTGTGCGAGAGCTCCATCTCGAATACCTGGACCACCTTCTCGACGATGTCCGCGAGCGAGCCCTCGGCATGCTGGCAGGTGCGTTCCCGGGGCATTGTCTCCCGGGAGTGGCGGTAGTCCGGTGGTGCCCCGTCGCGCCACCGGACGCCAGCGGAGCCGGCAATGACGGCGTCCCGGCCCTGAACATGCAGCGGCTGGTTCCCGGCGGTTCTGTCGCTCACCGCTATCCTCCTGTTCCTGCCGTCTGGCCAAGGTTTTCGGGGAGCGTTGTCCCGAAGCTTTTCCGTGTTCTTCCGGGCCACGTCGCGGCGTGGTTCCGGGCGGAAATCTCCCTGCTGGCTCGCGCTGTTGGATGGCACGGGATTCAGGGGTTCCGACAGAATACGGGAAGCGGTGTCGAGTGTATCGTCCTCCCGGTCCGGTTTCTTCCTGGGAACGCCGGACATGTTGCCGTTTCCCGCGGGTCCTTGGTACGCCGTGGCGGCAGCCGTCAGGCCCATTGCGGACGACGGTCCGGTAGCCGTTCGGGAGGTGCTCGCGCGATGCGGCGGCCGGCAGCCGTCCGCCGGCCTCCCGCGGTGGTGATCATTTATGTCCCGTGCGTCACTGGTTGCTCTCTGTATTTATATGAACGCCGAGCGCGTCGAACTCGAGAGGCGGGATCGAGTTCCACTTCGGATGAACAATTCGGACACAGCGGTAACAATGGACATCATGGAATGCTCACGGATGGCCCGCCGGTCGCCGGCGGGCCATCCGGCAGCCGAGCAGGCTTGACTGCGAGGTCGGCTGCTGCTTTTCTCAGACTGTTCGAGTCGGTGGAAGCCGGTGTGAATCCGGCACGGTCGCGCCACTGTCACCGGCGTCGCCCCCAGGGCGGCACCGGAAGTCAGACCCATCGTCGGACGAGCGTCACCGAACAAGCCCTGCCCGAGTGGAACGCGTGATTCCTGTGGAGGTTCCCGCCATGGCACACCCAGGCGTTCTGGACGCCCCTGCCGCCCCCGCGCCGCTGCCGACGATCCCGCTGAGCGAACTGGCCCCGTTCGCGCTCTTCGGGTCGCTGCTGGCGCTGGTCCTGCTCTACTTCGTCGGTGCGGAGCAGGGCGCGGTGTCGCTCGTGGCCGGCAGCAACGTCCACGAGTTCGTGCACGACGCGCGTCACCTGCTCGGCTTCCCCTGCCACTGAGCGGGGGCGCGACATGGTTCGCACGCTGCTGATCCGCGGGATGCTGGTCGGCGTGGCCGCCGCCGTCCTCGCCTTCGTCGTCGCGAAGGTCTTCGGGGAGAGCCAGGTCGGCCTCGCGATCGCGTTCGAGGCGGCGCACGAGGCGCCCGGGGCCCCCGCCGAGCCGGAGGTGGTGTCCCGCACGGTGCAGAGCACCATCGGCCTGTTCACCGGGCTGCTGGCGTTCGGGGTCGCCGTCGGCGGGCTGTTCTCCCTCGCCTACGCCGTCGCGCAGGGCCGGCTGGGAGCGCTGCGCGCCCGCACGACCGCGGGGCTGGTAGCCCTCGCCGGTTTCGCGGGGATGTACCTGCTGCCCAGCCTGAAGTACCCGGCCAACCCGCCGGCGGTCGGCAATCCGGACACGATCGCCGATCGCACCAGTCTGTACTTCGCCGCGATGCTGATCGCGCTGGCCGTGGTCGCCGGCGGTTTTGTGGCCGCCCGGCGGCTTGCCCCCCGGTTCGGCTCGTGGGACGCGGCACTGCTGGCGCTGGCCGGCGGTCTGGTCGTCATCGGCCTCGCCTACTACGCCCTGCCGGCGGCGGACGAGACACCGGAAGGCTTCCCGGCGGACGTGCTGTGGCGGTTCCGGGTCGATTCCCTGGCGATCCAGGCGACGTTGTGGGCCACCGTCGGGCTGCTCTTCGGGGCTCTGACGGAACGCGCCAACCGCCCCGCCCCGGTCCGGGCACCGGGTGCCACGCCGGTATCGACGCTGGTGGGGGAAGCTCCGACGGCCCCAGGCGGATCACCGGTCGCCACCGGGGCGTGAGTGCGGGCGGGCCGCTGCGGCTGACCCTGGTCAGCCACGCCCGGACCGCCGCCGTGCGAGCGGCGCGCTTCGGCGCCGACGACGACACCATCGACGACGCCGAAGCCCGCCGGGCCGCCGCCGCGGCCACAGCGCACACGACGCACATGCCCGAGCACACGTCCGAAATGTCACGCACCCCCTTCGGACGGGTGCTGCGCGGTGGGCGGGCCTGGTGCGACCGCTCCCTGCGCACCCGCCAGACAGCTCAGGCGCTGGGCCTGTCGGCCACGCCCGACCCGGCCCTGCGCGACCTCGACGTCGGGGCCTGGGCGGGCCGCTCGCTCGACGAGATCAGCCCCGCGGACCTGCGGCTGTGGACCGGGGATCCGGCCGCGGCGCCGCACGGCGGCGAATCCGTCGTGGACCTGCTCGACCGCGTCGCGGCCTGGCTGGCCGCCCGTGCCACCGACCCGGAGCACGTGATCGCCGTGACCCACCCGGCGGTCGTCCGGGCCGTGCTGGTCACGGCGCTGCGATCGCCACCGGAGGTGTTCTGGCGCGTCGACGTCCCACCACTGTCCGCGACCCTCCTGCACGGCCGCCTGCCAGCCACCCCCACCTCACTCGGGCACGCGGGCGGCAAAGCCGGCACGGGAAGCATGGTGTGGACCCTGCGACACGCCTGCATGCCACTGTAAGACCAGCAGTTCACGGCACAGTGCGCAAGCTGTCCTGTCTCTCCTGCGCCGAGGACCCGACCATGCTCTGTGACCGTGATGGTGGCGTGCGGCGTGCCGCGGTGGGCGCTGTCGTCGTGATGGCTGCCGTTGCCCGGAGCCTTTCAGCCGCTGGTCATGGCGGGTTGGGTGTGTGGCGCAGGTGGATGGCGATGGCGTGGGAGCGGTTTGCGGCCCCGAGCTTGCGTAGGATGGCGCGGACGTGGCTCTTGACGGTCGCGGCTGAGATGACGAGGCGTTCGCCGATCTGTTCGTTGGGCAGGCCGGCGCACATCAGGTCGGCGACCTCGCGTTCACGGCTCGTGAGGATGCCCGGTGACTCCTCGGGGGCGTCCACCGGCGGGCTGGCGGTGTCGGGCTCGTAGCGCCCGGGCGCGCGCGGCACGGTGGGGAGAAGATCGATGGCGTGGTCGGGCGGCGCGGTGTCGAGGCCCTGGCGCTGGGCGGCCCGCTGGACCAGACGCCGTTGCGTGTCGAGACGCTGCCGGTGGACCGCGCGTTCGTAGACACGCCCGAAGCCCTCGGCGAAGGCCCAGGCCACCTCGAGGTCGTCGCGGTCGACCTCGCGCGCCTCGCCCGAACGGTCGAGGTGCAGCAGGCCGATCACGGTGTCGGCCGGGGCGATCGGGGCGACCACGAACGAGCTGGTCAGCAGCCGGCGCAGCGCAGGGTGGACGCGGGGATCGCTCGCCGGACGCTCGACGAGGGCCGGGCGTCTCTCGGCCACGACCTCGGCCTCCAGCGGAAGGCGCTCGACGGGCATCGGGCCGAGCTCGTGCCACGCCGCCGTGGTGCCCGTGCCGCTGGCCGTGCCAGCCGAGACCGCCGTGCCGGCCGAGATGACCGTGCCGGCCGAGATGACCGTGCCGGCCGAACTGCTCCGGCCGGCCGGCCCGGCCCGGCCGGCCGAGCCGGTTCCGCCGGCCGGGACGGTCGTGTCGGCCGATCGCCAGGGGGACCAGACACCGTCGCTGACCCGGCTGAGCATCGCGCGCCGCACACCGCAGCTACGCAGCGCCTCGACGCAGGCGCGGTCGAGCAGATGTGCTGGATCCGCCACCGGCCGCAGGCGCTCCAGCCCGCGCCGCAGGGCCGCCCGGCGCGCGGATCTGCGGGTCAGGATGTGGCGGCTGAGGTGGCGTTCGAGCTCGAGGGCGCGCAACAGGTCGTCACGGATCTCCGGATCGACCGGGCCCGTCCGCCGGCGAAGCTCGCTCAGGGCCTGGTCGGCTGTCGCGCGCAGCTGGCGCAACACCTCGACGGGCTGGCTCCGGCCGGGCTGGCGCGGGTGCGGCGGCAGCGCGAGCCCCCATGAGCGCTGGGCACGCTGGGTGAGCCGGGCGGCCTCGGCGATGACCTGCCGTTCGCTGGGATCACGCCGTCCGCCGGCCGGGTGCGCCGACGCCGCCGGCGGTGCCGGGGACGCCGGCGGTGCCGCCGGCGCTGGCGGTGTCGAAGGTGGCGGCGGCATGGGCGTCCTTTCCGGCGGCATGTCCGGCGGCACGGCCGTCACCGGCCTCGCATGCGCAGGTAGCGGGCGGCGGCTTCGGCCCGGCTGGTCGCGCCCAGCTTGCGCAGGACGTGCGCGACGTGTGTCTTGACGGTCTGTTCGCCGAGCACGAGCTCACGGGCGATGCCGCTGTTGGTCTCCCCGGCGACGATGAGGTCGAGCACCTCGCGCTCGCGGGTGCTCAGCAGTGCGATCCGTCCTGGCGGTGGGGTGCTGTCCCGGTGATCCTCCTCCTCCTCCGGGTCGTCCTCGGGCGTGGGCGGCAGCTGGAGGCGCAGCTCGGCGTCGCTGACCGCGTCGAGGTCACGCGCGAGCGCGAGCTGGGCCGCCTGGAGGCGGGCGCGGCGGTGCTGGAGCTCCTCCGCGAAGACGGCGCGTTCGTACAGCAGCCCGACGTGTTCGGCGAAGAGCACGATGTTGTCGAGGTCGTCCTGGGTGACCGGATGGTCCTGCCCGCGGCGGTCGGCGTGCAGGAAGCCGATGACGCGGCCGCTGGGCATGAGGGGCGCGCCGACGTAGCCGCGCGCACCGGCGATCGTGACGAAGGCCTCGTGGCAGCGCGGGTCACCGGCCGCGTCGGCCACGAGGATGCCGATGCGCCGGCGCACCATCTCGGTCTCGAGCAGCATGTGCCGGAGGGGCAGCGTGGGCTCGTCCCCGAACGCGCGCCGGAACGCGTCGGTGTCCGGGTCGGCCCCCGGCGGCGGCAGGATCGGGATCCACTCGGAGTGGTGGACGCGTGAGATCATCGCCCGGGCGAACCCGCATGCCCGGGTGAGTTCGGGCGGGACGCGCTCGAGCAGTGCGGCGCTGGAGGCGCACCGGCGCAGCCGGCCGAGGGCCCGGTGGATCCCGACGCGCGCGCGGTCGCCCATCCAGAGGTTCTGTTCCTCGCACGCGCGCAGCTCGTCCGCCGTGCGTACGAGGGTTTCCAGCTCCTCAAGGCCGGCAGAGCCGGCGGGAGCTGCGGAGCCGGCAGAGCCGGCGGAGGCCACCGGGCCGGCAAGGCCGGCGGGGGCCGCAGGGCCGGGG
>NZ_CEVIVC010000095.1:15648-20225 GCF_982290645.1 Protofrankia sp. CiP1_Cm_nod4 | reverse complement strand
CGGCGGCCGGGGCCGGGCGGGCCGGCGCATCCGGGCGGGCCGGCGTATCTGAGCGGGCCGGGGCATCCGAACGGGCTGGGGCATCCGACAGGCAGCCGCGGACGGTGATGTACCTGGTCGAGGAGATGAACCGGGGCGGGGCGCAGCGGCGCACCGTGGAGCTGATGCGCCGGCTCGACCCGAACGAGTTCCGGCTGGTGTTCTGCTCGCTCAGCGGCCGGCGGGGCGAGCTCGATGACGAGATCCGTTCGCTCGGGGGCGAGGTGTACTACCGCCGGCTCGGCCCGGCCTTCCCGCTCACCTTCTACCTGCTGCTGCGCCGCGTGCGCCCGCAGGTCGTCCACGCGTACGCGTCGGATGCCACCGGGCTCGTGTTCGGTATCGCCCGGGTGGCCGGTGTGCCGCGCCGGGTCGCGCATTTCCGGGTCAGGGCCGACGGGGCTGGTGGCATCATCGGCCGGCCCGGTGACAGAACCGGAAGATCCGCTGGCGGAACCGGGTGGGCCGCTGGCGGAACCGGCTGGTCGGGTGCCACCACCCGCCGGCGGAGGCGCAACGCTGGCGCGCTTCTGCGGCACGCGGCGGGACAGGCGGCGCTCGACGCGAACGCGACCGATCTGCTGGCCGTGTGCGAGGCGGTCATGCGCGAGCTGTGGCGCCCGGAGTGGCGGGTCGACCCCCGCTGCCGGGTGATCTACAACGGGCTGGAGGTCGAGCCGTTCGGTGTCGCCATCGCGGCCCGCCGGCGTGCGCTGGAGAGCGTTCCCGAAGGGGCACGCAGCCCGGTCATCATGATCCATATCGGCCGGCCGGGAGCGAACAAGAACCGGGCCCGCGCCATCGACGTACTCGTCGCGCTGTGCGCGCGGGGGGTGGACGCCCGCCTACAGATCGTCGGGCGTCAGGACCCGGCGGAGACCGCGGAGCTGCTCGCCAGGGCGTCCGCCGGGGGGGTGCGTGGCCGCGTCGAGCTGCTCGGCGAGCGGGACGACGTGCCCCGGCTGCTGGTCGCCGCGTCGCTGCTGCTGGTCACCTCGTATCTCGAGGGCCTGCCGAGCGTCGTGCTCGAGGCGTGCGCGGTCGCCACTCCGGTGCTGGCCACGGACCTGCCCGGGATCGCGGAGGTCGCCCGCCTGCTGCCCGGGATCACGATGTTGCCGCTGTCCGCCACGGACGAGATCTGGGCCGACACGGCCCGGGCGCTGACCGCTGTCCAGCCGCTGCTCGAGGACCGGCGGGCGGCGCTGCGGCGCTTCGTGCGCTCGCCGTTCACGCTTGAGAACTGGCAGCGGGAGCTGACGGCGGTCTGGTCGCGGCCGCCTGAGCCGAGGCTGCCCGAGCGGTTGCCTGAACGGCACCGGCAGGCGGGCGGGCGGCTGTGCCCCGGCGGGCCGTCCAGCCGCCGTGCGAGAAGAACTCCCCGTCCGCCCAGCGGGTGACGACGTCCTGATCGGGCTGGGCGAACCGTTCGGGCAGGGCATCCAACGGATGCCAGGCCAGCCGGCGCGGCCGGCGGGGGAGGCCGGTGGCGGCCGCGCCGTGGGCGCCGGTGACGCCGTATGTGCGGGTGACGTGGAAGAACAGCCCAAGCTGTTCCCGGTCGTCCGCCCAGTGATGCGCCACGTGTTCCAGCCGGACATCCTCGAGCGTTGTCAGCAGCGCCGCCTGTTCACGCGCCACGCGGACCGCGGCGTCGCCGGCGGCCTGCCCCTCGAGGTTTCCGGCCGGCAGCCGCCAGCATGCCGGCGACGTCTCGTCGCCGGTGGTGAGAAGAATTCTGTCCCCGGTGCGCACCAACAGGTGAACCCGCACCGGCAGCGCCGACCGGCTCATTGTGCGGTGCGCTTTTCGTGGGGCGTGTCCCGGCACGTCGTCATGGCCGTATCCCGTTTCTCCGGACACCGTCGGGCCCGCTCCTGGCAGGGTGGTGCCGGTGCTGGCGGCCGGTGCCCTGTACCGGCGCGGTAAAGGTGCGGCGGCGCAGGTCGCACGACCGGGGGCTGTCGTCGTAACCTGTGCCGCCGCACCCGTGGTGCGGTACCGGCGCTCCCCACCCCGGTGGGGTGAGTGGGGACGGAGGCGGGGATCGCCGGTACCAGTCCGACCTCGGTGGCCGGGGCACGGTCAGCCGGCCACCGAGGAGTTCGTGGTCCCCTCGGAAAGGTCCCCGGCGACGCGAAAAAGGGGCATTATCGCGCGCCGCCGGAGACCAACTCGGAGCATGGATGACAATCAACATCCAGCGTCTTTCCGCCTCTTTGGAAGGCCGGCCGTCCGCTGAACTGTCTCGGAGCTTAGGGTGCGTCCGGCGGGTGCGTCCACTCTCAATTTCACGGTATCCGTGCCGGTCGAACTCCGGCTGCCGGACGATCAGTGCCCGGGCGTATTAGCCCGCCGGGGCGACGGCCGTCCGATGGCTGGTCACGCTCGAATCCAGAGGGTATCCGAACTCCCGGCCGGTGGGAACTCCCGGCTGTATTGTGTCCCGCTCCTGAAAACCGCGCACATCGTTCTGGCGGGGCCGTAAGAGGCCGTTCGGCGAATTATCGGAACTCCCTGTCGGGCGGGGAGATACGGCCGGGGCGGTACTCGCCGGGCGGGACTTCCGGCTCCGGCGGAATACGGACGTAATTTTCACAACCGGGCGACGACGGACATCTGGCGGTATCTCAACGGACGGTGGGCGCGTGGTGTGGCGGACGGTCCCGCTGCCTGCCCGCTGCCTGGCTGCCCGGAGCGCCTTCGCCCGGGGCGTCACGTTGACCGGCCGCGCGGCGCCGATCGGCGCGGCCGGCGCCACCGCGGCCCCGCCGCTGCCGGGACCGGGTGCTTCCGGGACCCGCCCCAGGGCCCGGCCGGTGGAACGGCGGTGGCGGGAGGTGCTGTGAGGTGGCGTGAGGGAGGTGGGAGAACGGTGACGGACGGGAACGGCACGGTGTCTCTTCCGGCAGGGTAGCGCGATGTGGTGTCCGCCACGTAAGGGGCCGGGGAAGGGGATATTGCGGGGCGATGGGTGCCTGTGTGATTGGTGTTACAGCCGCGGGTACCGTCGAGGACAGGCGGCCTTCCGAAGGGTGCGGCCGTAGCGGCCATACAGTTCAGGCGGTCGATTGGATGCGGTGAGTCACGGCTGCCGCCGATGGGTCGCGCCATGTCCTCCGCGACCGTGCCGGTCGGGCCGGCTCGGTCGAGCCATACTCGATCGAGCTGTATTGGTCGGACCGTATTGGTCGGACCATATCGATCGAGCCGCGCCGGCCGGGCCGTATCGGGCGGGCGCTGTCGGTCGGGCCGTACCGGTCGGGATTGCGGCGGTTGACGGATCGTGTTGATCGCCGGGCGACCGCCCGACCGCCCGGCCGGCCGGGGTCAAAACATCCCGCAGCCTACCAGAATTGAAAAAAGAGTCGAGCCGGGTAGTTCTGGACACGGCGGGCACGGATCTGTGAGGATGCCGGCCGGTGACCCTCAAAGTCGTTTAGGCTCACTGCGACAACGGAATGTACCGACGATAGAGGAGTTCTCTGACGTGGTTACGCGAGTGGGTGTCAACGGCTTCGGCCGTATCGGCCGCAACTTCTGGCGGGCGCTTCAGGCTAGTAAGCGTAACGACATAGAGATCGTTGCAGTGAACGACCTTACCGACAACAGGACACTTGCGCATCTGCTCAAGTACGATACTACGCTGGGCACGCTGTCGGAGCCGGTGAGTCCCGCCGACGGCGGGATCAAGGTCGGCGACGGCTTCCTCAAGGTGGTCTCCGAGCGTGACCCGGCGGCCCTGCCCTGGGGGGACCTCGGGGTCGAGGTCGTCGTCGAGTCCACCGGCCGGTTCACCAAGGCCGAGGACGCCCGCAAGCACATCCAGGCGGGCGCGAAAAAGGTGATCATCTCCGCGCCGGCCAAGGGCGAGGACCTCACCGTCGTCATCGGCGTGAACGACGACATCTACGACCCGGCGCAGCACACGATCCTGTCGAACGCCTCCTGCACGACCAACTGCGTGGCGCCGCTGGCCAAGGTTCTCGAGGACACCTTCGGCATCGAGCGCGGCCTGATGACGACCGTGCACGCCTACACCAACGACCAGGTCATCCTCGACTTCCCGCACTCGGACCTGCGCCGCGCCCGCGCCGCCGCCCAGAACATCATCCCGACGACGACCGGCGCGGCCAAGGCGACGTCCCTGGTGCTGCCGCAGCTCAAGGGCAAGCTGGACGGGCTGGCCCTGCGCGTTCCCGTCCTCGACGGGTCGGTGACCGACCTGGTCGTCACGCTCAAGCGCGAAGTCACGATCGAGGAGGTCAACGCCGCCTACCGGGCCGCCGCCGAGGGCCCGCTCAAGGGCGTCCTCGTCTACACCGAGGATCCGATCGTCTCCTCCGACATCGTGGGGACGGCCGCCTCCTGCACCTTCGACTCGCTGCTCACCATGGCCAGCGGCAACCAGGTGAAGGTCATCGGCTGGTATGACAACGAGTGGGGCTACTCCAACCGCCTGGTGGACCTCACCGCCCTCGTCGGCGGACGCCTGTAGGAACATCGGGGCGGAGAACCCTGTCGGCCTCCGGCGATGC
>NZ_CEVIVC010000095.1:8150-15298 GCF_982290645.1 Protofrankia sp. CiP1_Cm_nod4 | reverse complement strand
GGTGGGGAAAAACTGGCGGCTTCTGGTGTCTTCGGGCGATGCCACGACGATCATGGACGTGTCGTCCGAAGCCGGTTGGGACTTCGGAGTAATGGCGTGACGACCATTGACGATCTACAGGTCGCCGGGCGGCGGATCATCGTCCGCAGCGACCTGAACGTTCCGCTGGACCGTTCCGGCGACACACCCCGGATCACCGACGACGGGCGGGTCCGCGCCAGCGTGCCCACCATCCGGGCGTTGCTGGACCGGGGTGCCCGGGTGGTCGTCTCCTCCCATCTGGGACGGCCCAAGGGCACACCCGACCCGGCGTACTCGCTCGCCCCGGTCGCCGGCCGGCTCGCGCAGCTGCTCGGCCGGCCGGTCGCGTTCACCGGGGACGGCACCGGCGACATCGCCGGCACACACGCGCAGAAGATTGTCGCCGGGCTGGGCGACGGTGAGATCGCGCTCCTGGACAACCTCCGGTTCCACCCGGGGGAGACCAGCAAGGACGCGGCCGTGCGGGCCGCGTTCGCCGACCAGCTCGCCGGGCTGGCCGACTACTACGTCGGGGACGCCTTCGGCGCGGTCCACCGGGCGCACGCCAGCGTCGTGGACCTGCCCGAGCGGCTGCCGCACGCGGCCGGGCAGCTCGTGCTCAGGGAGCTTGAGGTGCTGCGCACCCTCGCCAGCGGCGCGGCCCGTCCCTACGTTGTCGTCCTCGGCGGGTCGAAGGTCAGCGACAAGCTCGGGGTGATCCGGGCGCTGCTGCCCAAGGTCGACGCCCTGCTCATCGGCGGCGGGATGTGCTTCACCTTCCTGGCCGCCCAGGGCCACGGCGTCGGCGGGTCACTGCTGGAAGCGGACCTGATCGACACCACGAAGGGCCTGCTCGCCGAAGGGGGGGACCGGATCGTGCTGCCCACCGACGTGGTGGTGGCCGACGAGCTCTCCGTCGACGCGCCCACCGCCGTGGTGGCGGCCGGGGCCATCCCGGCCGGCCGCAAGGGCCTCGACATCGGGCCGGCGTCGGTGGCTCTGTTCGCCGGTCGGCTGCGCGGCGCCCGCACCGTCTTCTGGAACGGCCCGATGGGCGTGTTCGAGCTCCCGCCGTTCGCGGCCGGAACCCGTGGGGTGGCCGAGACGATCGCCGGGCTCGACGGCCTGACCATCGTCGGCGGCGGTGACTCGGCCGCGGCCGTGCGCACCCTCGGTATCGACGAGGAGGCGTTCACCCACATCTCCACCGGTGGCGGCGCCAGCCTCGAATACCTGGAGGGCAAGACCCTGCCCGGACTCGCAGCATTGGACGTGTGATGGCAAGCGAGAAGAACGAGAAGAACGAGAAGAACGAGAAGAACGAGAAGAACGAGAAGAACGGGAAGAACGGGAAGAAGAAGCCCCGGGGGACGGGCCGGCGCATCCTGGTCGCGGGCAACTGGAAGATGAACCTCAACCATCTTGAGGCGATCGCGCTGGTCCAGAAGATCGCTTTCGACCTCAAGCCGGTCGAGCTCGACAACGCCGAGGTCGTCGTCCTGCCCCCGTTCACCGATCTGCGCAGCGTCCAGACCCTTGTCGACGGGGACAAGCTCGCGATCGGCTACGGCGCGCAGGACCTCTCCCCGCACGGCTCCGGCGCCCACACCGGGGATATCGGCGGGCCGCTGCTCGCCCGGCTGGGATGCGGCTATGCGGTGGTCGGCCACTCCGAGCGGCGCGCGGACCATCACGAGGACGACGCCCTGGTGGCGGCCAAGGCGCGGGCCGCCTACGCGCACGGGATCACCCCGATCCTGTGCGTGGGCGAGCCCGAGCCGGTGCGGGTGGCCGGCGACCACGTCCGCCATGTCCTCGCGCAGCTCGACGGCTCCCTGGCCGGGATCACCCTGGAGCAGGCGCGCACGCTGGTCGTCGCCTACGAGCCGGTGTGGGCGATCGGCACCGGGCGGACCGCGTCCGCCCATGACGCGCAGGAGATGTGCGCGGCGATCCGGGGGCGGCTCGCCGAGCGTTTCGACGCGGGAGTCGCCGCGGTCATCCGTATCCTCTACGGCGGTTCGGTGAAGGGCTCCAACGCGGCGGAGCTGTTCACCCAGCCCGACGTGGACGGCGGGCTGGTCGGCGGCGCGAGCCTGGACGCGGCGGACTTCGCGGCGATCGTCCGCAGCGCCCCGCCGAGCTGACGGCGGCTACGAACCGTCACCGGCGATGCCGGTGACTCCGGTGACTCGATCACGGGCTGTGCCGGCCGGCGCGGTCCGTGATCGCGACCGGTGCCGTGGGAACAGCCGACGGACACGGCCGGCCCGGGGTGTGCTTGGGTGGCTTGCGGTGGCGGGGTGCGGCCCCGCCGGGAAGGGGCTCGAACCCAAGTGGCCGCCAGGGGCATGCCGCGCTGTCGTGCGATCATCCGGGCCGGAACCGTCACGGTCGTCCTCGGCCTTCTTCTCGCCGCCTGTACGGGCGGGGGAGGAGGCCGGCAGGCCCCGTCCGACCCGTCGGGCCCGCCCGCGGCGATCAGCAGCCGGGTCATCGCCGCCTCGCCGCGCGACGGCGGGACGCTGCGGGTGCTCGCCACCGCCGACTGCGACTCCTGGGATCCCCAGCGCACCGCGTCCGTGCGCTGCTGGAACCAGCAGCGGTGGATCTCCCGGCAGCTGGTGACGTACGCGCCCAGCCCCGGCGCGCTCAGGCTGGCCGGTGACCTCGCCACCGAGGTGCCGGCCCCGAAGGACCTGCGCACCTGGACGTACACGCTGCGGGAGGGGCTGGCCTTCGAGGACGGCACCCCGATCACGTCCCGGGACGTCAAGTACGGGATCGAGCGGGCCTTCGCCCCGGAGCTGGCTGGGGGCTCCGGGGGCTCCGGGGGCGCGGGCTCCGGCGAGGTGGTGCGGCTTCTCCAGGACGAGAAGAACCCCTACCGGGGTCCCTACACAGACCCCACGCCCGACCGTCTCGGGCTGGCCGCGGTGACCACGCCGGACGACAGGACCATCACGTTCCGGCTCAACCGGCCGTTCGCGGACTGGAACCTGCTGATGGCCTCCCCGGTCTCCACACCGGTGCCGCGGGCGCACGACACCGGCGCCGGGTACGGATCCCGGCCGGTGGCGTCCGGGCCCTACAAGATCGAAAACTATCGTCCGGGGGAGTCCCTCACCCTCGTGCGCAACCCGGAGTGGGACAGGCAGACCGACCCGAACCGGCCCGCCCACCCCGACCGCGTCGTTGAACGCATGGGGCTCGCCGCGGCCGACATCGACAGCCGCATCCTGACCGACCAGGCCGACATCGCCGCCGACCAGAGCGGGGTGGGCGCCGAGGCCACCGCCCGGATCAGCGCGAACCCCGGCCTGCGCGCGGCCCGCACCACCAGCGAGGCCACCGGCGGGCTGCGCTACCTGGCCGTGGTCACCACGGTCGCGCCGTTGGACAAGCTCGCCTGCCGCAACGCCGTGGCCTGGGCGGTGGACAAGAGCGCACAGCAGACCGCACGGGGCGGCCCCCTCGTCGGGGGCGACATCGCGGCCACGATGCTCACCCCGCCGGTGCGCTCCTTCTCCTGGTTCGACCTCTTCCCGAGCCCCGGCGGCAGCGGGAACCCCGCAAGGGCGAGAACAGAACTGGGCGCCTGCGGCCGGCCGGACGGCTTCGAGACCACCCTGGTCACCCGGTCGGATCCGCTCTCCCTCGCCCAGGCCGAAGCCGTCCGCGCCTCACTCGCCCGGGCCGGCATCACGGTCACCGTCGTGAAGTTCGACGACGCCGGGTACGCCGCGGCGGTGGACAGCCCCGAGCACGTCCACACCATGAAGTACGGCCTCGTCCTGGCCGCCGGCGCGGCCACCCGGCCGACGCCGTACGCGTTCCTCGCCCCGCTCGCCGCCAGCGGCTCGATCCGGCCGCGGTACAGCACCAACATCGCCGAACTGGCTCTGCCCGCGGTCGACCAGGGTCTGGAGCAGGGCATCGGGGCCGCTGACAGCGAGGACACGGCGAGCCTGTGGACGCAGACGGACCGGGCGGTCGTGGGGTCCGCCGCCTACGTCCCGCTGCTCTACGACCGGGCGCTCAACATCTACAGCAGCCGGCTCACCAACATCCACTACTCGCCCGGGTTCATGATGACGGACTTCGCCTCGCTCGGTGTCGTACCGTAGGGCGTCATGGCGGCCCGTCGGAGGGCCACGGCTCGCACGGGCATGATCCGATGGTGGTGCGCCGCGCCGGCCGCGGGACCGCCGTGCGGTAGCTTGGCACGAATGCCGCCGGTCAGCCCCGCCGAAGGCAGTGCGATGATCGTTCGTTGCGCTGCCGGAGGTTGCTGAATCGGTATGGTCGAAGGCGATGCGATGATCATTTGTCGCGCTGCCGGGGGCCGTCGGGTGCGGGTATGGCCGGAGGGGGTGCGATCATGGTTGCTCGTGTCGGGCTTCCTGCCGCGTCGCGCGATGACACGGCCGGGCCGGGCGGTTTACATGATCACGGGATGACGGTGTGGGAGCGGGTCCGGAGATGACTGTTGGGCTGTCGATTGTCCTGATCATCACGAGTGTGCTTCTGCTGCTGCTCGTCCTGTTGCACCGGGCCAAGGGAGGCGGGCTGTCCAGCCTGTTCGGCGGCGGTGTCTCCTCCTCGCTCGGGGGCTCCTCGGTGGTGGAGAAGAACCTCGACCGACTGACGGTCATGATTGGGCTGATCTGGCTCACCTGCATCATCGGCCTCGGCCTCCTGCTCAAGGGGTGAGCGGCCGCTGGCGTACCCGGATCCCGGCCTGGCTGCTCTGCGTGGTCGTCCTTGCCACGCTCGCGGCCTGCGGAGGTGCTGGACAGCCGGCACCCATACCGGTGACTTCGGTTATACCCACGGTCACCACTGATCCAACGGACAAGCCGGGTGGGACGCTGCGCCTGGTCACCGGGAGGATGCCCAGCGGTGATCCGGGCTGGGCGACGGACGCCGGTTCGCGGATGCTGCTGCGGCTGGTCTCCCGTCAGCTCTACTCCTACCGGGCCAGCCCCGACCCGGTCTTCACCGCCGCGCCCCTGCCGGACCTGGCCGTCGGGCCGCCGGCGGTCAGCGCGGACGGGAAGACCTACACCGTCACCCTGCGCCCGGCCGCGCGCTGGGACACCCCCGGGATCAGACGGGTCACCGCGACCGATGTCGCCCGCGGCGTCAAACGGCTGTGCACGCCGCCGGACCCGTCGCCCATGCGCGGCTACTTCGCCGCGACGGTCGCCGGCTTCGCAGCCTACTGCGACGAGCTGATGAGAACCCCGCCCGAGGGGGTACGCGACTTCATCGAACGTCGCGGTATCGACGGCGTCCAGGTCGTCGGTGACGACTCGATCGAGTTCCACCTGCTCGCCCCGGCCGGGGACTTCACCGACGTGCTGGCCCTGCCCGCGGCTTCCCCGGTGCCGCTGGAAGCCCTCGCCTACGCCCCGAACTCGCCCGAGTACCTGGAAAACCTGATCTCCGACGGGCCGTACCACTTCGGTGACACGCTCGGTGACGGGTCCTTCCGGCTGTCGCGCGACCCGGCGTGGGTCGCCTCGTCCGACGGCATCCGCCCGGCGCTTGCCGATCACGTTACGGTGCGTACCGGTGTCGACGCGGCCGCTGCCCAGGCCGAGATCGACGCCGACCGGGCCGACATGGCGATGGACAGCACCGTCCCCGCCGCCGACGTGGCAGCGCTGGACACCCGGGCCGACGGCAGGCTGTCCACGGACGGCCCCGGTTCCACCGTGCTGCTCACCGTCGGCCAGCACGGCCCGGCGTCGGCGGCGCTGCGTGGCGGCGGCGTCCGGCAGGCGCTGGTGTACTGCGTGGATCGCGCCGCCGTGGCCGCGGCGCTGGGCGGGCCGGTCCTGGCCACCACCACCGCGCAGATGCTGCAGCCGGCCATGGCCGGTTTCCAGCCGCGCGACCCGTTCCCGACGCTGGGGTCGACCGGCGATCCGGCGCGCTGCCGGGAGGGGACGCGGACCGCCGCCGGCGGCGGTCCCCTGACCGCCCTGGTCCTGCTCACCACGGACTCCGCCGAGGACGCCGCTGTCGCGTCGGCGCTGCGGGACGCCTTCGCCCGCGCGGGGGTGACGCTGCGGGTCGATGTGGTCCCCGCCGCGGACTACCCAGGCGCCGCCGTCCCCGCGAGCGCCGCCGTCCCCGCGAGCACGGTGGGCTGGGATCTCGCCCTGACCAGGGTGACGCCGCAGTGGTTCGGCAATGCCGGGCGCAGCGTGTTCCAGCCGCTGCTGGAACCGCAGTGGTCGGGCTCCCGGCCGGCCGACGGCGGATACCGTAACGACCGGGTCGCGCAGCTGCTGCGGGACGCCCTCGGGGAGCGTGACCCGGTCGCGCTCTCCACCCGCTGGGGCGACCTGGAGCGGGAGCTGCTCACCGACGCCGCCGTCATTCCGCTCGCGGTCACCGTCGCGCCCCGTTTCCACAGCGCCAACGTCCGCGGCTTTCTGCGGGTCCCCTCGCTGGACGCCGCCGACCCCACCGCCGTCTCCCTGGGCATCGCCTAGGACGAGAGGCCGGAGCCTGGGACGAGAGGCCGGGTGAGAGCGTGCGAGCGGAGCGGTGACATGGTTGCCGCTTCCTTCCCAGCCCGTGTTTTCCATGCCACGGCTCCGTTCGCCGGCCTGGGCGAGCGGGAGGAGCGGTGACGGCGTTCGGTCACCAGAGCGGATTGTGAGGGTGACCGATGGTGGTCGGTGCGACGAGATCGGCCCTTCTCGTCTTACACTCGGTCAGGCCGGCTGGCGGCTGGGGGGCCGGATCCGGAGTCAATCAGCGGGACGAGACAAAGGAGCATGCGGACCGTGGCAGGTGGTAACGCCATCAGAGGAAGTCGGGTAGGGGCGGGGCCCATGGGGGAAGCCGAACGCGGTGAGACGGCCCCGCGACAGCGGATTTCCTTCTGGTGCGCCAACAATCACGAGACCAGGCCGTCGTTCGCCGCGGACGCCACGATTCCCGAGACCTGGGACTGCCCGAACTGTGGCTTCCCAGCGGGTCGTGACCGCGACAACGCGCCCGCTCCGCCCAAGACCGAACCGTACAAGACGCACCTCGCCTACGTTCGGGAGCGGCGCAACGAGAAGGACGGGGAGGCGATCCTGGCCGAGGCGCTGGCCAAGCTGCGC
>NZ_CEVIVC010000095.1:6382-7414 GCF_982290645.1 Protofrankia sp. CiP1_Cm_nod4 | reverse complement strand
CCCCGCCGGCCGGCTCTGCCACCAGGCGGGACGAAGCTGTCACCAGGCGGGACGGAGTTCGTTGCGCTCTGCCAAGAGCTGTAGCTGGCGGTGGTGCTGGCGCTCTGGCAGCTCAGGCGGCGGTGCTGGCGGCGTTCCGGCCGGGGAGGCTCATCCCGCTGGGACCCGGCGCGCCCGCGGTGCCCCGGCGCTGACGGGCCTGGCCGCGGCGGCCCGGTCCACCAGCCACAGCGTGCGTTGCCGGCCGCGCGCTCCCACCGCCGGGATGTCGGCCGGGGCCGCGCCGGAGAACGCGCGGGCCACCGCGTCCGCCTTTGCCTCGCCCGCGGCAAGAAGCCAGACCTCGTGCGCCGCCTGGATCGCGGGCAGCGTGAGTGAGATCCGGGCGGGCGGCGGCTTCGGGGAGTGGTGCACCGCGACGGTGGCGGTACGGGCGTGGATCGCCGAGGAGCCGGGGAAGAGCGAGGCCACGTGCCCGTCCGGCCCGACCCCGAGCAGCAGCACGTCGAAGGATGGGACCGCCACCGTGCCCGCGGCCGCGGTGGCCCCGGTGGGCGCGTGCTCGGCGAGCAGGCGGGCGTAGGCCGACGCGGCGGCCTCCGCGGCGTCGGTGCCCGTGGCTGTGCCCGTGCCGGCATCGGCGTCCGCGCTGCCCATCGGGAAGACCCGGGCCGGATCGAGGGGGAGGGCGTCGAGCAGCGCCTGACGGGCCTGCCGGTCGTTGCGGTCGGCCGAGTCCGCGGGCACGAAACGCTCGTCACCCCACCAGACGTCCACCTGGCCCCAGTCGACCGTCTCGACGAGCGGGCTGTCGCGCACCGCCCGCAGCGTGGCCACCCCGATCCCGCCGCCGGTGAGGACCACCGAGGCGCTGCCGCGGCTGGCCTGCGCGTCCGCCAGGCTGATGATCAGACGGGCGGCGGCCGCGGCGGCCAGCAGCGCCGGATCGCGATGGACGATCACCTCGGGTGACATGCTCATCAGCCGAACGCCTTGGCGCCGTCCGTAACGCCACCACCGTCGCCACCGCTG
>NZ_CEVIVC010000095.1:3668-6319 GCF_982290645.1 Protofrankia sp. CiP1_Cm_nod4 | reverse complement strand
CGGACCTGGCCGTGGTGCTCTCCGGCGCCATCGGGTCGCGCCAGATGTGTTCGCGGACCGCCGGCCGGGAGGCCAGGCCCGCTATCCCGCTCCAGGCCGACAGCGCGTCCGCGTAGGGCCCGTCGTTGTCGAGCCGGCGCAGCTCCTCGGCCAGCAGGTCGCCGAGGCCGCGGTCGGGCAGCGGCAGGGCGCGGCCGGGCCGGCCGGGCCGGCGCAGCAGCACGGTGTGGGCGTCCTGGCGGGTCAGCGTCAGCGTGCCGTCGTGGTCGAAGTCGACGCGTATCTCGGCCGGCCCGCCCCGGGAGACCGCCTCGGACACCGTGACCGGCACCCGCAGGCGGTCGGCGAGCCAGCCGGAGAGCAGACAGACGCCCGGGTCCGCCGGGCTGCCCGCGATGGTGACTGACCGTGGCTGCTCGGTGATCGAGTCGAAGGCGGCGGCGGTCAGCGTCCGCCAGCCGGTCAGCCGCGTCCAGGCCAGGTCGGTGTCGCCGGGCGCGAAGTCCGCCGCGCGGCGCCGCAGCGCCGCCACCGGGTCGGGGGCGGCGGCCGCGTCACTGACCCGGCGGTCGGCGAAGACGCCCAGCGGGTCGTAGGCGATCCGGTCCGGGGGCTCGCCGTCCCACCAGGTCACCACCGGCGCGTCCGGCGCGAGCAGCGGCAGCACCACCGACTCGGCGTGCAGGCCGAGCCGGCCGTACATCCGCATGACCACGGCCTCACCGGGGCCGAGCCGCCCGCCGATGGAGACCTCGGCGTCCAGCCGGGAGTTGGAGGCGTCCAGCTGGCGGCGCACGATGATGAGCAGCCGGCACGGGTGGGCCGCCGCCGCGGTCGTCGCCGCGCTCTCGGCGGCGCTGACGTGCTTCTCGTCCACCACGACCACCAGGGTCAGGGCCAGGCCGAAGGCGAGCGCGCCGGCGGAGCGCCGTTCGGCCGCCAGCGCCCTGACCACGTCGGTGCCGGTGGTGTCCCACAGGGTTGTCACGGTCGCCTCCAGCAGCGCCCGTCACGGGCGAGCATCTCGTCGGCGGCGGCCGGCCCCCACGTCCCCGACCGGTAGAGATGGGGGACGGAGCCGGCCCAGAAGTCCTCCATGGGGTCGATCACCCGCCACGACTCGATCACCTCGGAGTTGTTCGGGAACAGTGTCGCGTCCCCGAGCAGCACGTCAAGGATGAGCCGTTCGTACGCCTCGGGCAGCGACTCGGTGAACGCCTCGCCGAAGAGGAAGTCCATGGCGACGTCGCGGACCTCCATCGCCGACCCCGGGACCTTGGAGCCGAACTTCAGCGTCACGCCCTCGTCCGGCTGGACCCGCACCACCAGCTGGTTGTGGCCGAGCTCGGTGGTGTCGGTGGCGTCGAAGGGCAGGTGCGGGGCCGGCTTGAACGAGATGGCGATCTCGGTCACCCGGCGCGGCAGCCGTTTGCCGGTGCGCAGGTAGAACGGGACGCCCGCCCACCGGCGGGTCTCGATCCCCAGCCGGACGGCGGCGAAGGTCTCCGTGCGCGAGCCCGCCGGGACGCCGTCCTCCTCCAGATAGCCCCGGACCCGCTGGCCGGCGAGCCAGCCCTGCTCGTACTGGCCCCGGATCGCGTAGCCGGCAAGGTCGTCCGGCAGCGAGACGGCCCGCAGGATCTTGAGCTTCTCGTACCGGATGGCCTCGGCGTTGAAGCTCACCGGCTCCTCCATGGCGGTCAGCGCCAGCAGCTGGAGCAGGTGGTTCTGCAGCACGTCCCGGGCGGCGCCGGTGGCGTCGTAGAAACCGGCCCGCGAGCCGATGCCGACGTCCTCGGCCATGGTGATCTGGACGGAGTCGACGAAGTGGGAGTTCCAGATCGGCTCGAACAGGGTGTTGGCGAACCGCAGCGCCAGCAGGTTCTGGACGGTCTCCTTGCCCAGGTAGTGATCGATACGGAACACGTCGGGCGCGGTGAACACGTCGTCCACCAGCTCGTTGAGGGCGCTGGCGGACTCCTGGTCGTGGCCGAAGGGCTTCTCCACCACGACCCGCCGCCAGCCGCCGGACGCCTCGTTCGAGGCCATCCCGGTGCGCTGCATCTGCTTGAGGACGACCGGGAACGCCGACGGCGGGATGGACAGGTAGAACGCCGCGTTACCCGGGATGCCGTGGCTGTGCTCGAGGTCGAGCAGGGTCTTCGCGAGCGTGTCGAAGGCCTGGTCGTCGTTGAACGACCCCTGGACGAACTTCACCGACGAGGCCAGGCGCTCCCAGACGTCCTCCCGGAACGGTGTCCGGGCGCCCTTCTGCGCGGCCTCCCGGAGGATCTCGGCGAAGCCGCCGTCGTCCCAGTCGCGCCGGGCGAAGCCCAGCAGCACGAAGCCCGGCGGCAGCAGGCCCCGGTTCGCCAGGTCGTAGACGGCCGGGATGAGCTTCTTGCGGGCCAGGTCGCCGGTGACCCCGAAGACCACCAACGCGCATGGGTCGGGCAGGCGTGGCAGCCGGCGGTCCCGCGGGTCGCGCAGCGGGTTGGCGCGCACCGTTGGCGTCACCCGAACTCCCCTCCTCGTCGTTGTGGGGTTCCCTCGTCTGGCTTCATCTGGTGGTCCCGCCTGTCCGGGTCTCTGGGTCATGTCCGTGGGGCTTCTCGTGGCAGCGGCCTGTCGGGCCTGTCTGTCGGGCCTGT
>NZ_CEVIVC010000095.1:0-3343 GCF_982290645.1 Protofrankia sp. CiP1_Cm_nod4 | reverse complement strand
CTGTCAGGTCTGTCAGGTCTGTCAGCCGGTGAGCGCTCCCGGCTGGCCGCCGGCGGCCGTGAGCTGTTCCCCGACCGCCGTCAGCAGCTGGTTCCAGGAGTCCACGAACTTCTCCACACCCTCGCGTTCGAGCACCTCGACGACGTCGGGGAACGAGATGCCGAGACCGGCCAGGGCGGCCAGCACCGCGTGGGCGTCGTCGTAGTACGGCCTGATCGTGTCGCCCCGGACCACCCCGTGGTCGGCGAACGCGTGCAGTGTTGCCTCCGGCATCGTGTTGACCGTGCCCGGGGCGATCAGCTCCGTCACGTAGATCGTATCCGGCAGGGCCGGGTCCTTCGTGGACGTGGACGCCCACAGCGGCCGCTGCGGCCGGGCACCGGCCTTCGCCAGCGCCGACCACCGCCCGGTGGCGAACGCCCGCTCGTAACGCTGGTAGGCCAGCCGCGCGTTGGCGACCGCGGCCTTACCGCGCAGGGCCTTTGCCTCGGCGGTGCCGATCTTCTCCAGCCGGCGGTCCACCTCGGTGTCGACCCGGCTGACGAAGAACGACGCGACCGAGGTGATGCCGGGCAGCTCCAGACCGGCCGCCGCGGCCTGCTCGATGCCGGCGATGAACGCGTCCATCACCGCGTCGTAGCGGTCGAGCCCGAAGATCAGCGTGACGTTGACGCTGATACCCGCGGCGAGCGTGGCGGTGATCGCCGGCAGGCCGGCGAGGGTGGCCGGGATCTTGATGAACAGGTTCGGCCGGTCGACCAGCCACCACAGCGCGCGGGCCTCGGCCACGGTGCGCTCGGTGTCGTGGGCGAGCCGCGGGTCGACCTCGATCGACACCCGGCCGTCCACCCCGCCGCTGGCCTCGTAGGCGGGACGCAGCACGTCACAGGCGGCGCGGACGTCCGCGGTCGTGATCGCGCGGACGGCCTCGCCGATGTCCACGCCGCGGACGGCCAGGTCGCGCAGCTGCTCGTCGTAGGCCGATCCGCTGCTGATCGCCTTCTGGAAGATGGTCGGGTTGCTGGTGACGCCGACGACGCTGCGGGTACGCACCAGCTCGGCGAGGCTGCCGGTCCGCAGCCGGTCCCGGCTGATGTCGTCGAGCCAGACCGCCACGTCGGCGGCGGACAGCAGGGCCAGGGGGTCGGTCATTGTGGTGGACGTCCTCTCCGGGGAGCGCTGGCGTGCTGATGGACGGTTCGGCGCCTACGGTTGTCATGTCCGTCGTCTGTCATGCCCGTCGTCGTGTCCATTGTGGTCGGCGCGCCCTGGCGGTCAGCGCCGGACCGTGGCGGTGGGGGCAGGCCCACCAAATGCCGCCGGTACATGCCGCCAGTACCGGTAGGGGCGGACCGTCCCCCGCTGCCGGTACGGACGGGCCGGGCCACGCCGTATCTGCCGGTACGGATGGGCCTACCCTCTCGCGTTCCTCCCCTCACCCCCGCGCCCGGACAGCTCGAGAAGCCCGGGGACGACCGGCCGGGAACCTGCCGGGAACCTGCCAGGAACCTGCCAGGGACGTGCCGGGGACGTGCCGGGAACCTGCCGGGAACGTGTCGGGAACCGGGAACCTGCCGGGAACACTGCCCTCCGGCCCGCCCGACGCGCTTTCCCGGTCACCGGGCCCGGGGGCACGGGAGCCGGGCTGGTGGCTTCGGGAGCGTCGGCAGCGCTGCCGACGCCGACGGCCATGCCGCGGGGAAGCCGCCGGGACATCCCTGTCTGCGCAGGCCGGGCCGACGGTGCCGCTCAGGGTGCCGGCCAGGGCCACGGATCTTCTTCTGGACGGGTCGCGCGCCTGGCGCGGCGTCCGGCGGTTAGACTCCGACACGTCGTAGAACCACGCCGCGAAGCCCCGGCGCCCCGGGGCCCGAGTCCGGGCGGGTGGCCTGTGTCGCCCGCCGATCGCGAGGTCGTCCTGTCCGCCCTGGCCGCGTCCACGCCGGTAGCCAGCCTGCCGAAGCCGACCACGCCCGCGCCGCCGGCCTCCGGGGAGCGCGGCGGGCCGGACGGCCCGACCGGGCCGACCGGGCCGATGAGGACCCGCCGCCCGGTCGGGGCGCTCGCGCGTTCCTACCTCGCCCTGACCAAGCCGCGGATCATCGAACAGCTCCTGATCACGACCATCCCAGTCATGCTGCTGGCCGAGCGCGGCCTGCCCTCGCCGTGGCTGATACTCGCGACCCTGGTCGGCGGGACGTTCGCGGCGGGCAGCGCCAACACGTTCAACTGCTACATCGACCGCGACATCGACCAGGTGATGGCGCGTACCCGCGCCCGGCCGCTGGTGCGGGCGAACGTCACACCCGCCGAGGCGCTGCGCTTCGGTGTCCTGCTGGGTGTCGCCGCGACCCTGCTGTTCGGTTTCGCGGTCAACTGGCCCTCGGCACTGCTCGCCGACGCGGCGATCGCGTTCTATGTCTTCGTCTACACCCTCGGGCTCAAGCGCCGCAGCCCGTCCAACATCGTCATCGGTGGCGCGGCCGGCTGCTTCCCGGTGCTCATCGGCTGGTCCGCGGTGACCGGTACGGTCGGCTGGCCCGCCGTGCTGCTCTTCGCGGTCGTCTTCTTCTGGACCCCGCCGCACTTCTGGGCGCTGGCCATCAAGTACCGGGACGACTACGCCGCCGCCGGGATCCCGATGCTGCCGGTCGTGGCGTCACCGGAGGTGGTCGCCAGGCGCATACTCGGCTATTCGTACGTGATGGTCGCCACGTCCCTGCTGCTCGTCCCGGTCGCGGACACGGGATGGCCCTACCTGGTCGTGGCCGCGCTGCTCGGCGGCTGGTTCCTGGTCGAGGCGCACCGGCTGGTCCGCTCCGTCCGCCGTGGCGGGCAGATCCGCCCCATGCGGCTGTTCCACCTGTCCATCACCTACCTGACGCTCCTGTTCGCCGCGGTGGCCCTGGCCGCCCTGTGGCACCCGTAGCCGAAAGCCGTCTACCCGCTGTCCGCTGACCCGACCCGCTGAGCTCGGGCGGACGGATCCCGCCTGACGGAGCCCACAACGGAACCGCTGCCCGGGGAACTTCGTGGTCGTCCAGGTGGGAACCGTCGCTGGGACCACCTACAGGTGAGCGGGAGGCAGGCAACCGTAGGTGGTTTCCGTTGTTCTGATGATGGTTTTCACCTACGGCATCCGCTGCCGTAGGTGAAAACCATCCCCATCGTGACGGGAACCACCTACAGGCGCAGGCGCGCGGGTACGGGCGCGGGCGGCTGGAGCGGGGTTACAGCGGGGCTTTCGACCGGTGCTGCTCGGCGGTGCCAGCGGCGTCGGCGATGCTGGGGTCGGCGATGCTGGGGCCGGCGATGGTGGGGTGGCCGGTCGGCGGTGACCGCC
>NZ_CEVIVC010000094.1:8600-20285 GCF_982290645.1 Protofrankia sp. CiP1_Cm_nod4 | reverse complement strand
GGGCACACCCCGGCCGGCGACCCGCTCGACGACCTGGCGCAGGTGCTCGGGGGTGGTGCCGCAGCAGCCGCCGACGAGCACCGCGCCGTAGTCGCGGGTGAAGACGTCCTGGGCGTCGGCGAGCTCCGCCGGGGTCAGCGGGTAGGTGGCGCCGTCGCTGCCCAGTTCGGGCAGGCCGGCGTTCGGCATGACCGACAGCCCGGCCCGGGCCTGCTGGGACAGGTAGCGCAGGTGCTCGCTCATCTCGGCCGGGCCGGTGGCGCAGTTCAGGCCGATCAGGTCGATGCCGAGCGGCTCCAGCGCGGTGAGCGCCGCGCCGGTCTCCGAGCCGAGCAGCATCGTGCCGGTCAGCTCCACGGTGATCTGCGCGATCAGGGCCACCCGCCGGCCGGCCTCGGCCATCGCGCGGCGCGCCCCGATGATCGCGGCCTTGGCCTGCAGGAGGTCCTGGGCGGTCTCGACCAGGATGGCGTCGACGCCGCCGGCGAGCAGGCCGGCGGCCTGCCGCTGGTAGGCGTCCCGCAGCGGCCGGTAGGTGATGTGGCCGAGGCTGGGCAGCTTGGTGCCGGGGCCCACCGAACCGAGGACGAAACGGGGCTGACCCGGCCGGCTCCAGAAGTCGGCAGCCTCACGGGCGATCCGGGCGCCCGCCTCGGCCAGTTCCCCGATACGGTCGGCGATGCCGTACTCTCCAAGATTGGCGAGGTTGACCCCGAACGTGTTTGTCTCGACCGCGTCACACCCGACAGCGAAGTAGGCGTCGTGGACCGCCCGTACCACGTCTGGACGCGTCACGTTCAGGATCTCGTTACAGCCTTCGTGCCCGTCGAAGTCGTCGAGTGTCAGGCCGGTGGCCTGCAGCATCGTTCCCATGGCGCCGTCGGCCACCACGACGCGCTCGGCCAGGACGGACAGCAGATCTCCTCGCACGTCCGAAGCGTACCGGTAGCATCACCGCCGCCCATGGTCGTGGCTTGCGCCGCGTCCTGGGTTCGCCCTGCTTACGGGCCTTCCGGCCGGCAATATTTTTGTCAGCCGGACGGTGGGGCGGGACGGGCCGGGACGGTCCCGTGGCATTTCCCCGACAGTGGGGCACAAGGATCCGCCGGCACGCGCGAGCGTAGGACGTACCGTTGCACTGTCACAGGGGCAGTGAACCGCCAGGGGGCGGCAGGAGGTGGCAGGTGATCGAGTTCTCCGATGTCGGTCAGCTACGGTCGCCGATCGTAGTGGCTGCCTTCGAGGGCTGGAACGATGCCGCGGACGCGTCGTCCGCGGCCGTCGAGCATCTGGAGTCGACGTTCGACGCGCGGGTCGTCGGTGCCATCGACCCGGACGACTACTACGACTTCCAGGTGAACCGGCCGACGGTGAGCGGGACAGGCGACGACCGTAAGATCGCCTGGCCGACGACCCGGCTGTCGGTGGCGCGCCCGACCAGCGGCGACAGCGACCTGATCCTCATCCGCGGCCTGGAGCCGAACATGCGCTGGCGCAGCTTCACCGACGAGCTGATCGAGGCCGTGCACGCCCTGGGCGGCGAGACGGTGGTCAGCCTCGGCGCGCTGCTCGCGGACTCACCGCACACCCGTCCGGTGCCGATCAACGGCACCGCCGGGGACGCCGGCACCGCCGCCCGCTTCCGGCTGGACGCGTCGAAGTACGAGGGCCCGACCGGTATCGTCGGGGTCTTCGCGGACGCGTGTACCCGCGCCGGGCTGGCGAGCGTGTCCTTCTGGGCGGCGGTCCCCCACTATGTGGCGAACCCGCCCTGCCCGAAGGCGACGCTGGCGCTGCTGCGCCGGGTCGAGGACCTGCTCGACATCGAGATCCCCCTCGGTGACCTGGCCGACCGGGCCCGGGCCTGGGAACGCCAGGTGGACGAGCTCGCCGCCGGCGACACCGAGGTCGCCGAGTATGTCCGGGCACTTGAGTCGAGGGAGCCGGAGACCGAGCTGCCGGAGGCCAGCGGGGATGCGATCGCCCGCGAATTCGAACGGTACCTGCGGCGCCGCGGACGGTAGCCCACCGGCCCTTGGACCAGATCGTGCATGCCCTGCCCGAGTGCGACACACGACACAGGACCCTCCCCGCCGCCCGTTCTGACGCTCCGCCGCCCGGCGGCCGCCGTTCCTCGGCGGCTACTCCTCGACGACCTCGGCGTCGAGGATGTCCTCGTCGTCGCGGTAACGCGAGGAGCTACCGGGCACCTTCGCCGTCCGGGCGAAAAGGCTCGTATCGGTAAAGCTCGCATCAGTGACTTTCTGCTCTGAGCCTATCACTGTCTGCGCGGATGTAGCCACGTCCTCCGGACGGTACGCAGTGGCCCGTTCACGCTCCTCGGCGCCCACGCCCGCGGTCCCGGCCCGGGCCAGCTCCGTGACCGCCCGGTCGATCTCCTCGGTGTTGACCAGGCTGCGCAGCCGCAGCAGCGCGCCGAGCACCTCGCCCTGCTGGCGGCGCAGCGTCTCCAGGCTGCCGGACAGCTGCGTGATCTGCGTCTCGATGTCGGCCTGCCGCTGCCGGGCTTCCAGCCGGGACTGCTCGACCGCGTCGAAGAGCAGCCTGTCGGCCTGCTCGCGCGCCTTGCGCACGATGGGATGACTGGCGGCGGAGTCCTCGACGACCTCCTGGAGGGCCCGCTCCGCGATACCGCGGGCACCCGCGACGATCTCGTCGGCCTCCTGCTGCGCGATGGCCAGCATGATGCCGATCCGCCCACCCGCCTGCGCCGGCGACCGGTCGGGCAGCTGGGCCTCGGCGTCCCGGCGGCGGCGTTCGCTCTCCAGCGCCGCCTCGGCCGCGGCCGCCCGGGCCGTGACCTGGCCCGCGTACCGCCACAACGTGTCCAGGTACGCCTCGACCTGCTGGGGGTCGTAGCCCCGCGCCACCTCGTCGAATGTCGGCCGTTCACCGTAGGTTCCAGCGTCTGCCCGCTGGTAGTGGGCGCCCATCAACGTGAACATCCTCCAGGCACGACAGGGTCACGGCACGACAGGGTCACGGTACAACCGGGTCACGGTACAACCGGGTCAAGGTCCACCCCGAGCAGCGAGTCGATGATGGCACGTGCCAGTCCGGGAGCCTCGAGGTCCTGGCCGCCCACGGTCAGCGCCGTGGCCGCCCAGCGGTCGACCGCGGCGAGCGCGCCCGGGGCGTCGAGATCGTCCGCGAGATGCCGGCGGACGTCGTCGAGCAGCGGCCGGGCGTCCGGGCCGCGCTCACCGGCGGCCGCCGCCTGCCAGTGGGCCAGCCGGTCACGGGCGGTGTCGATCGCGCCCGGTGTCCACTCCCATCCCACGGTGTGCCGGTGGTCGAGCAGGGCGAGCCGGACCGCCGCCGGCTGGACACCGCCGCGCAGCAGCCGGGAGACGAACTCCAGATTCCCCCGCGACTTCGACATCTTGTGCCCGTCGAGGGAAACCATGGCGGTGTGCACGTAGGTACGGGCGAACGGCCACACCCCGCTGGCCGCCTCCGCGTGGGCGACGCCGCACTCGTGGTGGGGAAACACCAGGTCGGTGCCGCCGCCCTGAATGTCGATGCTGTCCCCGAGGTGCGCCAGCGCGATAGCCGCGCATTCGATGTGCCAGCCCGGCCGGCCCGGCCCGAACGGGGAGGGCCACGACGGTTCCCCGGCGCGTTCCGCCCGCCACAGCAGCGGGTCGAGCGGATCCTCCTTGCCCGCACGCCGCGGGTCACCACCGTTCTCCGCGGCCCGGGCGACCATTTCGGCGTGGCTGAGGTGGGAGACCTCGCCGAAGCGGGGAGCCACGCCGATCGGGAAATAGATGTCCTGTTCCACCGGGTAGGCCGCGCCACGGTCGCGCAACTGTTCGATCAGTTCGATGACAAGCGGAATCGACTCGACCGCCCCGGCGTACACCGCGGGCGGAAGGATGCGCAGCGCGGTCATGTCGGCGCGGAACAGTTCGGTCTGGCTGCGGGCAATCTCCCGCCAGTCCAGGCCATCCCGCCGGGCCCGCTCGAACAGCGGGTCGTCGACGTCGGTGACGTTCTGGACGTAGACGACGTCGTGCCCGGCATCCAGCAGAACCCGGTACGCCAGGTCGTAGGTGAGATAGGTGAATGCGTGCCCAAGATGCGTGGCATCATACGGGGTGATCCCGCAGACGTACATTCGGACTGTCTGCCCCGCGGCGAGTGGGCGCACGGCGCGGGTGGCCGTGTCGGAAACCCGGAGGGGTAATCCCCGGCCAGGCAGCCGGGAGCGAGAGGGAGCCGGCCAGGATTGCATATGGTCAGCGTAGCCGGACGCGCGGAACACGCAGTCGCTTCGGGGGATCCGCGGACCCGCGCCCGCCGGCCGGTTGGCCGGCAGGTCAGAAGGGCGGCCAGGGGATTGCCGGCCAGTCACCGGACGGCATCGGAAAACGGCGTTCGGTCAGCAGCCGGGCGGCCCGGGCCCGCAATCCGCCGATTTCCGCGGTGGTGAGAAGGCCGGCGAGCGCCGCCGCGAGCGGGCCGTCGAGAGCCTCCCGCAGGCAGGTGAGCAGTTCGGTCTCGTCCGCGCGCAGGCGCTGGCCCCGCCACGTCCACAGCACTGTCCGCAGTTTGTTCTCGACGTGGAAGGTCACTCCGTGGTCGACGCCGTAGACGCGGCCGGACGGGGCGGGCAGCAGATGCCCGCCCTTGCGGTCGGCGTTGTTGATCACGGCGTCGAACAGGGCGACCGCCCGCAGCCGGGGATCGTCGGAGCGGATGAGAGCAAGCAGGTCCACGGTCTCGTCGACGTCGATCCACAGCTGGACCATGCCCGTCCCGAACGGGCCGCCCCGCAGCACCGTGGGCGGCACGATCCCCGTCCCGGTCTCCTCGGAGACCAGGTAGGCCGCGCGTTCCCGGCCGGCCAGCGTCCCGTCGGGGAAGTCCCACAGCGCGCGCTCGCCGCGCACCGGCTTGTAGACGCAGCGCCGGTCGACCCCGTCCAGGCTGATCTCGCAGTACAGGGTGGCGTTGCTGGCCTCGAGCAGGCGTCCGGTGACGGTGATCTCGCCGTCCCGCAGCAGCGTGAGGGCGTCGGACGCGTCGAGGCCCCCGGTGTCGGCCGGACCGGGCCCCGGCCCCGGCCGTCCAGGCGGGGTGACGTTGGAAGCGGGCTCACTCACGCCACCCAGTCTGGACGGCCGGGTGCGCGCCCGTCCCGCCCTGTGGCCCACCCTGCTTATGGTTCGGGCTTATGGTTCGGCCTACGCCCCGCCGCCTACGCCCCGCCGCCTACGACCGCGTCGCCCTCGTCGGCGGGGAACGTCAACGGGGCCGGCAGCAGGTCGGCGACGGGACCGCCCCGGTCGTTCACCCGGACCACGAACGGCCGCCGTTCGGTGTAGCGGATGATGGTCAGCGAGCAGGGGTCGATCAGTATCCGCTGGAACAGGTCGAGGTGGATGCCCATGGCGTCCGCGACGATCGCCTTGATGACGTCGCCGTGGGAGCAGGCCAGCCAGACCGCGCCCGGGCCCAGCCGGGTGTTCCAGTCCCGCACCGCGGTGACGGCCCGGTGCTGGGTGTCGCGCAGCGCCTCACCGCCGGGGCCGGGGAAGACCACCGCGCTGGGATGGTCCTGCACGGTCCGCCACAGCGGGTCGGCGGTCAGCACCTTCGTCTCCTGACCGGTCCAGTCGCCGTAGTGGCACTCCCCCAGCCGGTCGTCGAGCGTGACGGCGTCCCGCTCCTGCCCGCCGGCGCCCACTCCGGCGCCGGACGCGGCCGGGGCGGCCGGGGCGGCCGTGCCGGGCCCGGCAGGGCCGGCGTCACCGGCCTGTTCGTCTTCGCTCCGGCCCGCGGTGGCCGCCCGCTGTCGCGCGGCGATCGCCTCGGCGGTCTCCCGGCAGCGCTGCAGCGGGCTGGAGACGACGGCGGTGAGCGGGACGGACGCCAGCCGCCCGGCCAGCGCGTGGGCCTGCGCCCGGCCTCTGTCGTCGAGGCCGACACCCGGCGTCCAGCCGAGCAGGATGGAGCCGGTCACCGCGGTCAGCCCGTGGCGCACGAGCAGAACGGTGGTCACCGCGGCTGCCCGACGGTGCCCCGCACGGCGATCCCCGCCGCGATCCCTGTCGCGGCCCGCATGACGACCTGCACGATGCCCACCCGCGAGACGCTGTGTTGCCGGGACATGTTCCCAGGACCTGGTTTCCGGGACCTGGCTTCCGGAACGATCGCCGTCATGGCGTGGCCGCGATCACTCCGGAAGCGACCAGAGAGAGTACCAGGCTCCCCAGCGCCACCCGGTATGCGACGAACACCATCGTGCTGTGCCGGACGAGGAACTTCAACAGACCGGCTATGGAGGCGTACCCGACGCCGAAGGCGAGGATGGTCGCGATCACCGTGGCCCCGGTGCCCGCGCCGCCGTCCTCGCCGATCTTGCGGAGCTCCAGCAGGCCGGAGAGCACCACGGCGGGGATCGACAGCAGGAAGGAGTAGCGCGCGGCCGCCTCCCGGGTGAGCCCGGTCAGCAGCCCCGCGGTCATCGTCGACCCCGACCGGGACACCCCCGGGATGAGCGCGCACGCCTGGGCGCACCCGATGATGGCCGCGTCCCGCGGCCCGATGTCGTCGACGTCGCGCTTGAGCGTGGCCTTCCGCTCGGCGTACAGCAGCGCCAGGCCCAGCACGATCAGCGCCGAGCCGATCACCCACAGGTTGCGGGCACCCGTTTCGATCTGGTGCTGGAAGGCGAAGCCCATCAGCCCGATCGGGATCGTGCCCAGCCCGATGTACCAGCCGAGGCGGGAGTCGAGCGTACGGCGGATCTCCGGGTCCCGCAGGCCGCGGGCCCACGCCAGCGCGATGCGGCCCAGATCCCCACGGAAGTAGATCAGGACCGCGGCCATGGTCCCGAGCTGGGTGACCGCGGTGAACGCCGCGCCGGGATCCTCCCAGTCGAAGAACGCCGGGACGATCCGCAGGTGCGCCGTACTGGAGATCGGCAGGAACTCCGTCAGCCCCTGCACGGTGCCCAGCACGACTGCTTCCAGGGCGTTCACTCCCGGCCCCCTCTGTGTGGCTCTGCGTATGGCGTACGTGGCATTGCATGATCAATGCTGGACGTGGCCGCTGTCACCGCGATCGGCACGACAGGGGCGGTGTCGATGATCGGGATACGAGCCGCCACCGGGAGACCTGCTCAGGGTAACCGGCCGGACGCCGTGCGCCCGGCCGCCCCGGATCCGCCGTGGCGGGGCCCGCCGGGTCGCATCGACCTTAGCGGCCCCCGCCCACGGGCCCTCGCCCGAGGCTCCCCGGAGGGCGGGAGCCGCTGTTCCACTGATCGTCTGTGGATCCCCCGTCGATCCCCCGTCGCTCCCGCGTCGATCGCCGGTCGCTTCCGCACCGGACGTCACCGTCGGTAACTACTGGTGGCACGTCGGGATTCGGCGCGCAACGGCCGGTCCGACGGCCGCTCTAGACTGCCGGCATGCCGGCCGAGACCATCTCCACCGACGAGCCCCCCAGCCTGGTCAGCGACGGGGCGCCAGCGGACGGCCCGGTGGGCGCGACGGCCGCCGCGGCCGTCGGCCCGGGCGTCGATCCCGCTGTGGTGTTCACCGCCTTCTGCGCCGCCGGGCTGTGGCCGGGGCTCGGCCGGACGATCGCGGCCCGCCTGCCCGACGCCGGGATCCGCGCCCCGTCCGACGTGGACGCGGCCCGGCTGGCGACCGTCCCGGGGGTCCCTCCCGCGCGGGCCCGGCGGCTGGTGGAGTCCTTCGCCGCCGCCGGGGGCGCCTTTGCCGCGGCCGAGCTGCTCATCCTGGCCGACCTGCCGGTCCGCCTGGTCCGCCGGCTGGTCGACGAGCTCGGGCCGGGAGTGGCCGACGCCCTGCGTGCCGACCCGTGGGCGCTGCTCGCCGCGGGCGAGGCGGAGCTCACCCAGGCCGACCGGCTGGCCCGGGCCATGGGCGCGGGCCGTGACGACGACCGGCGCGGCCCCGCGGTGGTCGCCCACCTGCTGCGCCGCGCCGCGTCCCGCTTCGGGGACACCGCGGCGGAGGTGGACCCGCTGCTGCGGGCCGCCGCCCGTGACGGGGTCGTGGACCCGGCGGCGGCGCTGGGCAGCGCGGTCGAGGACGGCCAGGTGGTCATCACCGGCAGGCTGGCCGCGCTCGAGCGGTACGCCACGGCGGAACAGACCCTGGCCGAAGGGATCGCGCGGCTGCTGGCCCTCGCCGAGCCGCTGCGCCCCGGATCCGCCCGCCCCCGGCCGGCCACAACGGCCACAACGGCCACGACGGGCACGGCACCGGCACGCCCACCGGCCGCCGGCGAGGACGATGACGATCTTCCTGGCATGTTCGACGCCCTGGACGACATCGACGCCCCCGGCCCCGGGGAGAGCGCGGACGGCGCGGAGCCGGGCGGCCCCGCGGACGCCGCCGCCAGGGAAGCGGCCCCGGCAGCGGACGCGGACGGGAACGACGGGGCGGACGAGGACGACGAGGCGGATGAGGCGGACGAGGGCCTCGCCGCCGTCCTGGCCGGCCTGGACGAGACCCAGCTGCGCGCCGCCCGCACCGCCCTCGACGCCGGTGTGAGCCTGCTCACCGGCGGTCCGGGGACGGGCAAGAGCCGGACGGTCGCCGCGGTTGTGCGGCTCGCCCGCGCCGCCGGCGCGCAGGTGGCCCTGGCGGCCCCGACCGGCCGGGCCGCCAAGCGGCTGGAGGAGCTGTGCGAGTGGCCGGCGAGCACGCTGCACCGGCTGCTGCAGGCGCAGGGCACCTCCGGGACCTTCGCGCGCGACGCCGACAACCCGGTCGAGGCGGACCTCGTCGTGGTCGACGAGGTGTCCATGCTCGACGCCGAGCTCGCCGCGGCCCTTGTCGACGCCTGCGCGGACGGCACCCATCTGCTGCTCGTCGGGGACCCGGCGCAGCTGCCCAGCATCGGCCCGGGCCGGGTGCTGGCCGACCTGCTGGCGGCCGGGGTGGTGCCCGTGACCGAGCTGCGGCGCCTCTACCGGCAGTCCGAGGGCGGCGGGATCGCGACGCTGGCGACGGCCGTGCGCGCCGGCGAGCTGCCCCCGCCCCCGTCCGGGCCGGACCGCGAGGTGGTCGTGGTGCCCACCCGCGGCTCGGGCGAGGCGGCACACCGGGTCGTCCAGCTGGTCACCGGCTCCATCCCGCGGGCGCTGGGCATCCCGGTCGCGGACATCCAGGTGGTGACCCCCGTCCACGGCGGCCCCGCGGGGACGCAGGCGCTCAACGCCGCGCTCAAGCAGGCGCTCAACCCCGGTGCCGGGGCGGCCGGCGGGTTCGACGTCGGGGACCGGGTGGTGGCCACCGCGAACCATCTCGACGACGGGTTCGCCAACGGCGAGATCGGCGTGGTGACCGCGACCGGTGACAAGGGCGCGCTCACGGTGGCGTTCCCCGGCGGGGACGTGGTGGTCCCGGGCGGGATCGTCGGGGACCTGCGGCACGGCTGGGCGGTCACGGTCCACCGGGCCCAGGGCAGCGAGTGGCCGGCGGTGGTGGCCGTGTTCCCCCCGGAGGCGGGCCGGATGCTGACCCGTCCGCTGATCTACACCGCGTTGACCCGGGCGCGGCGGCACCTGTCGGTGGTGTCCGTCAACGGCCCGGCGCTGCGGGCCGCGGTACACAGCGCCGGTGGCCGGCAGCGCGCCACCCTGCTGCCGGTCCTGCTCGCCCAGGAGGTCCAGCCTGAGGCGGCCGACGAGGAGGGACGGCAGGACGGATCATGAGCCCATCCGAGCTTTCCCCCGCCCCCGTGCGGGCCGTGGCCGATCAACCGGCCGGCACCGACGATCGGCAGGCCGGCACTGTGAGTACCGTCTCGCTGGTGAGTGCCGACTTTTCCGGGAGCCCGGTGGCGGATCCGCCCGCGCCGGCGCCCCCCGCGCCGGCAGCGGTGCCGGCCGCGCCGGCGTCTCCACCGGCGGTAGGGCTGGAAACGGCGGTGGCGTCGAGCGCGGCACCGGCGGTGGCACCGACAGCACCGACAGCGGTGGCGGCACCGACAGCGGTGGCGTCCCGCCCGGAGGCGGCGCGCGTCCCGTCGGCGGCCGTTCCCGGCGAGGCCGAGCGGCCGCCGGCCACGCCCGACTGGGTGGCGCACGGGGAGCGCTGGCTGCGCCGGCTGCTGGTCGTCGGCACCATCGCCGCGATCGTGATCGGGGCCATCGCCCGCTTCGCGACCCCGAGCCATCTCTGGCTGGACGAGTCGCTGACGGTGGAGATCGCCCGCAGGCCGGTCGGCGGCCTGCTCGACGCGCTGCGGCGGGACGGCTCACCGCCGTTGTACTACCTGTCGCTGCACGTGTGGATCTCGATGTTCGGGACGGGTGACGTCGCCGTCCGTGCGCTGTCGGGCATCCTGTCGCTGGTCACCCTGCCGGTCGCCTGGATCGCCGGCCGCCGGGTCGGGCGGATCGCGGTGACGTTCGGCAGCGGTGACGCCGACACCCCGCGCCGGGCGGGCCTCGCCGCCCTGCTGCTGTTCGCCTGCTCGCCGTACGCGATCCGCTACGGCAGCGAGACCAGGATGTACTCGCTGGTCGTCCTGCTGGTCCTGCTGTTCGGGCTGGCCCTGGTGCGGGCGCTGGAGCGGCCGTCCCGCCGCCGGCTGGTGGTGCTCACCGTGGCCACCTCGGCGCTGGTCTACACCCACTACTGGACGTTCCTGCTGCTCACCACGGTCGCGGTCTTCCTCGCGCTGCAGGCGCTGCGCCGGGCGAACTACCGCCGCCCGGCGCTGTCGGCGCTGGCGGCGATGCTCGCCTCGGCGGTGGTGTTCGCGCCGTGGATGCCGTCCTTCCTGTTCCAGATGCTGCACACGGGCACGCCGTGGGCGGCCCGGGTGCAGGCGCAGGTGCTGCTGGACACGGTGTTCGACTGGGCCGGCCCGACCTCGACCGGCGCGCTGCTCGGGGTGGTCCTGCTCGCCGCGGCCCTGCTCGGCCTGACCGGGCGCCCGCAGGACGACGGGCTGCACATCGTCCCGACCGGGCGGGTGCCCGGCCGCTACCTGGTCGCGGTGTGGCTCCTCCCGCTCGCTCTCGCCTACCTGGTCAACACCACCGGCGGCAGTGCCTATACGGAGCGTTACACCGGGATCTCGCTGCCGGCCTGCCTGCTGCTCGCCGCGCTCGGCATCGGCCTGCTGCCCGGCCGGGCGCACGTCACGCTGCTGGTCATCGTCTGCGTGACCGGGCTGTTCGGCGGCTGGCACATGGCCCGGCAGGAACGCACCCAGAGCGGGGAGATCGCGAACCGGATCGCGGCGCTGGCCCGGCCGGGTGACGTGGTCGCCTACTGCCCCGACCAGCTGGGCCCGGCGGTGTACCGGGCGATCGAGCGCCGCGGCGGCCTCGACGTCCGGCAGATCGTCTACGCCGACACCAGCGGGCCGGCGCTGGTCGACTGGGTCGACTACGCGGAACGGATGCGACGGGCCTCCGGCGCCGACTTCGCCGCCCGGGTGAACGCGATGGCCGGGCCGGGGCACGCGGTGTTCCTGGTCCGGGCGGACGGCTACAAGACCCTGGAGGGGGCCTGCGCGGTCGTCTCCGACCAGCTGGCCGCCCTGCGCGACCGCACCTTCCAGGTCGACCGCCGCATGGTCTACGAGGGTGCCTCGCTGGAACGCTTCTCCACCCTGCGCTGACGGGCAGGCCGCCGCTGCCGGCAGCCACCCGGCCGGGCCGCC
>NZ_CEVIVC010000094.1:7604-8189 GCF_982290645.1 Protofrankia sp. CiP1_Cm_nod4 | reverse complement strand
TGGCAGCTCACCGTCATCACCAGCAGCGCCATCGGCAGCGTGTAGTGGTTGAAGTACGACTGCTTGTTCATGACGTCGAGGGTCAGCAGCACCACGGCGGCGCCCAGGCAGAACCCGGCCGCGTCCGCGCGCACCCGCCAGGCCAGCAGGTAGGCGCCGGCCAGCGCGAGCAGCATCGGGGCGAACCCGGCCGTGACCCCGGCGTGAGCCAGCACGCCGGGGATGGACAGCGAGTCACCCCGGACGGGGTAGCCCAGGTTGGTCGTCACCGCGTCCGCCCAGAAGTCCGCCGGCCCGGCCAGCACCCAGGGGGCCACCAGCGCGGCGGCGGCGCCGGCCGCCACGAGCACCCGCCGGGGCCCGAACGCCGGCCACATCGCCGCGACCGGGGCCAGCAGCACCAGATGCTGCTTGCTGGCCAGGGCGAGGGCGAACGCGACGGCCGCCCAGCCCGGCCGGCCCGCGCGCACCGCCCACACCATCCCGGCCAGGCAGGCGATGAGCAGCGGCTCGGTCCAGGACTGCTGCAGCGCGTACATGGCGCCGGGGATGACGAGCACCATCAGCGGCAGCGCCGCCGGGACG
>NZ_CEVIVC010000094.1:2722-7211 GCF_982290645.1 Protofrankia sp. CiP1_Cm_nod4 | reverse complement strand
GAAGCAGCGGGATCCGCGGGCGCCGCCGAAGCAGCGGGATCCGCGGCAGCGGACCCGTCCCGCGGACCGGATCCGCTGCCCCGCGTGCCCGCGTCCCGCCGCGCGTCCCGGCCGGGGCCGGCCACGCCGGCGATCCGGCGGACCGTGGCGGCGGCGAGCACCAGCGCGGCCAGCAGGCCGTAGCGGACGTCCCCGAGCAGCAGGTGGAACGGCGCGAGCAGCAGCGTCGTGCCGGGCAGGTAGGGGTAGACGTCGAACAGCCCGTACACCTGGTATTCGGCGCGGCTGGGCGCCCACTGCTGCCGGTACATGTCACGGCCGTCGAACAGGCCGCCGGCGGAGACCTGCAACAGGTGGAAGACGTCGATCCGGGGCGTTGGCGCCGCCAGGATCATCGCGACGCCGGCGGCCACGACCAGGCCGGCCACCGGCCAGAAGCAGGCCGGCGAGGCGAGCCGGCGGGCCGCCCGCCAGCGGCCGTCCGGCGCCGGCGGGCGGGCCCACACCAGGACCGCCCCGGCGGTGAGCAGCCCGGCGGCCACCCCGAGCGCGTCGGAGAGGTCCGCCCACCGCCCGGCCGCGTAGTAGCGGGGCCGCAGCGCCACGCCGGCCGCGAGCAGCCCGGCCACGCCCGTCCACGCGGCGGTGTGCCAGCGCCGGGCCCACCGCCGCACCCGCTCGGCGGGGCCCGCGGCCAGCAGGACGGCGAGCCAGCCGGCGAGCACGGGCACCAGCGGCCACGGCCCCCGCCCGTCACCGGCACCGATGCCCACCGCGACACCGCCCCAGCCGGCCAGCAGCAGGGCTGTCGTCCCCCGGTCCGGGTGGCCCGGCGGCGCCCACCCGGGTGCGGTGGCCGGATCGCCCGTCCGGGCGGGTATGGGCACGTCCATGACGTGCACCCTGCCAGAGCGCACGTCCACGGCGTGCGCCCTGCCAGAGCGCACGTCCACGGCGTGCGCCCTGCCGGAGGCGCGGGTCACCGGCGTGCACGCCGTCGTCGGCGGGCGGGGCACGGCCTGGCCGGCAGGGAGCGGGAGCCGGGCTGTCGCGGCCGGCCCGCCGTGGCCGTCAGGGGGCGCAGGCGGGCGGCTGTGGGGGCCGTGCCAGACTGAGAAGCCGAAGCCGGATCATCGTCCACCGGCTTTGCTGGTATGTCGCGCGGATGACTATCGCGTGCGAAGGTGAGGAGAGGTCAGGCACAGTGGCCGAAAAGCCCGAGGTCGTCGTTATCGGAGCCGGACCGGCAGGTCTTACAGCAGGCTGGGAGCTGGTCAAACGGGACGTGCCCGTAACGGTCCTCGAAGGTGACTCGGTGGTGGGTGGGATCAGCCGTACCGCGCAGCGCGAAGGCTGGCGGTTCGACATCGGCGGGCACCGGTTCTTCACCAAGGTCCCCGAGGTCGAGGCGCTCTGGCACGAGATCCTGCCCGACGAGGACTTCCTGATGCGCCCGCGCTCGAGCCGCATCATCTACGACGGCAAACTGTTCGACTACCCGCTGCGCGCCGGCAACGCCCTGCGCGGCCTGGGCCTCCTGGAGGCCGCGCGCTGCATCTTCTCCTACTTCTGGGTGCGGGTCCGCCCGCCGAAGGACCAGACGAAAATCGAGGGCTGGGTCGCGGCCCGTTTCGGCTGGCGCCTCTACCGGATCTTCTTCAAGACCTACACCGAGAAGCTGTGGGGCGTGCCGGCGGACACGATCGAGGCGGACTGGGCCGCGCAGCGCATCAAGAACCTCTCGCTGTTCAACGCGATTGTGAACGCGGTCACGCCGAAACGGAACCAGAAGGACATCACCTCCCTCATCGAGGAGTTCCAGTACCCGAAGTACGGGCCCGGAATGATGTGGGAAGCCGCCGCCGACAAGATCGTCGACCGGGGCGGGAAGATCGTCTTCGAGGAGAAGGTCCGCGCGATCCACCACGAGGGCGGCCGGGCGACCGGGGTGACCACGGTGGTCACCGGCGGGTACGGCCCGGGCGCGGGCGCGCCGGAGGCGTCCCGGACCGACATCGGCAGTGAGCACCACTACGACGCGGACGAGATCGTCTCGTCGATGCCGTTCTCCTCCCTGGTCCGCGCGATGGATCCGCCCGCCCCCGCGCACGTCCTGGCGGCCGCGGAGGCGCTACGCTACCGGGACTTCCTCACCGTCGCGCTCGTGGTGCCCGAATCCGCCGGTTTCCCGGACAACTGGATTTACATCCATTCCCCCGAGCTCCAGGTCGGGCGTATCCAGAACTTCGCGTCGTGGTCGCCCTTCCTGGTGAAGGAAGGACGCACCTGCCTCGGGCTGGAGTACTTCGTCTTCGAGGGTGACGAGACCTGGTCGATGGCCGACGACGACCTGATCGCGCTCGCCTCCAAGGAGCTCGCGGCCCTCGGCCTGGTCCCGGCGGACCAGGTGGAGGGCGGTTTCGTGGTGCGCATGCCGAAGGCCTACCCGTTCTACGACGCCGAGTACAAGAAGAACGTCGACATCATGCGCGGCTGGCTCGCCGAGGCCGCCCCGAACGTCTATCCGGTCGGCCGCAACGGCATGCACCGCTACAACAACCAGGACCACTCGATGTACACCGCTCTGCTCAGCGTGCAGAACATGGTGGACGGCACCAGCCACGACGTGTGGGGCGTCAATGTCGAGGAGGACTACCACGAGGAAGTCTCCCCGGGTTACACCGGCACCAAAGCGTCGCACTGACCTCGGTTCACGGGACTGGAGGATCTGACCGTGACCGATGTCGCGGTTCGGCCGCTGGCGAACATCCCCGACCCGGCCGACGCGGGCCTGAGGCGTCCTGACCGGACGGCTGTCCTGTTCAGGGCGGCACTGCTCGTCATTGTTGTCGCGGCGGTGGCGGCGCGTTTCTCCGCCCGGCAGGCGTTGTGGCTGGACGAGGCCCAGAGCGTGGCCATCGCCCGGCTCCCGCTGACCGGGCCGGGCCTGACGCTGTTCGACGGCCTGCGCCAGGACGGCTCACCACCGCTGTACTACCTGCTGCTGCACGGCTGGGCCGAGCTGTTCGGGACCGGCGCGTTCGCGGTACGGGCGCTGTCGGCGCTGGTGAACCTGGCCGCGGCCGGGCCGCTGTACCTGCTGGCCCGGCGGGTGGTCGGGGCACGTGCCGCGTGGGTGGCGGTGGTGCTCTACCTCACCTCGCCGTTCGCGCTGTACTTCGCGACCGAGACCCGGATGTACAGCCTGGTCGTGCTGCTGACCGCGGCCGGCGGGCTGGCGCTGGAGAGCACCCTGCGCCGGCGCTCGGCCGGGCCGGCCGTCGCGCTGGCGGTGTGCTCCGGCCTGCTGGCCCTGACCCACTACTGGTGCTTCTACCTGCTGTGCACGGTGGTCGGCTGGCTGCTGCTGGTCACGGCCCGGCCGCGGCCGGGCTGGGGCCGGCGGGCGCCGCTGACCGCTCTCGGCGGCATCGCCGGCGGGGCGGTGGTGTTCGCCCCCTGGCTGGGTGGCTTCCAGTACCAGCTGGCGCACACCGGGACGCCGTGGGGCGAGCCGGCGACGTTCGCGGCGATCGCGCACGCCTACGGGCAGTGGGCGGGCGGCCCGACCACCGGCGGGCGCACGCTGCTGTTCCTCATCACCGGCCTCGCCGCCGCCGGGATCGCCGGCCGGGCGATCGACGGCCGGTACGTGATGGTGGACCTGCGGGGGCTCGAACCCGGGCGGACGCTGTTCTTCCTGGCCACCGTCACGCTCGTGGTGGCCGTCGCCGTGGGCAAGGTGGTGGGCAACGCCTGGGCCGACCGGTACACCGCCACCGCGTTCGTCCCGTTCCTGCTGGTGATCGGCCTCGGGGCGACCGTCCTCGTCGACAGCCGGCTGTTCCGGGGTGTCGTCCTGGCGTGCGCGTTGCTCGGGCTCATCGGCGGCTACACCGACCTCTCCCGCGCCCGCACCCAGGCCGAGCAGGCCGCGGGCGTGCTCGAGCGCCTCGGGCGGCCCGGTGACGTGCTGCTGGTCTGCCCGGACCAGCTCGGCCCGGGCCTGGCCCGCACGGTCCCGCCGTGGATGCGGGTGTACGTCGTCCCGACCTACGCCCCACCCGACCGGGTCAACTGGACCGACTACGAGGACCGCAACACCACCGCCAACGGGGTGGCCGTCGCGGACCGGGCGCTGGCGGAGGCGGGCCCCGGCAACACCGTCTTCCTCGCCGGCTCGGGCGCGTACCGCACCTACGAGACCCTGTGCACCCAGGTGCGCGGACGTCTCGAGGCGCGGCGCCCGCGCGTCGACCAGGTCATGGAACAGGGCCAGTCAGCCAGGGTCTGGGAGAACTTCGCCCTGCTGCGCTTCCAGCCGTGACTGCCGGGACACGCTGGTGGATCCTCGGTCGGACGGGACGGCGGCCGCTGCCCGTATGACGGTGGCCGCCCACCGCGTGCGCACGCGTCGCGCGCGTGCCGCGTCCCGGCAGGACGGCGCCGTCCTGCCGGGATGTCCGCCCGCGCAGACCGCGCAGACCGC
>NZ_CEVIVC010000094.1:0-1996 GCF_982290645.1 Protofrankia sp. CiP1_Cm_nod4 | reverse complement strand
TGGCCTCGCTGGCCCCGCCCGCGTTCGTGCTGGTCATGGGCTACACCGAGGCGCTGTGGGGGCTGCTGGCCGTCGGGGTGTTCGCCGGGATCCGCTCCCGGCGCTGGGAGTTCGCCGCCGGCTGCGGGCTGCTCGCCGGGCTGTGCCGGCCGGTGGGCGTCCTGCTGGTCGCCCCGGCGGCCCTCGAGGCCGCCCGCGGGATCACCGCCGCCGCCACGGCCGACCGGCTGCGGCGCGCGGCGGCTGTCGCGGCGCCGGCCGTGGGCCTCGGCGGCTACCTGCTGTGGGCGGGGATCGCCTACGGGGACGCCCTCGCCCCGGTCCGGCTGCAGCGGCAGCAGTCGCTGCACGGCAGCTCCTCGAACCCCGCGGCGGTGCTCTGGGACGCGGCCCGCGGCGCCGTCCACGGCGAGGTGGGCACCGCACTGCACGTCCCGTGGCTGCTGCTTGTCGCCGTCCTGCTCGTGGTCATGGTGCGTACGCTGCCGGCGTCCTACCCGCTGTGGGCCGCGCTGACCATCGCCGCCCTGCTGACCGGCAGCAACCTGGACTCCAGCGAGCGGTACGCCTACGGCGCGTTCCCGTTCCTGTTCGTCGCCGCCGCGCTGACCCGCCGTGACGAGGTGTTCCGCGCGGTGCTGGCGGCCTGCGCCGCGATGATGGCGGTGTACGCGTCCCTGGCCTTCCTCGGCCTGTACGTACCGTAAATCCTTTACGTAGGGTAGCCAAACTACCCTGATGCCCCGCTTTGCCCCGGATGCTCTTACAGGTTCGTCACACCGGCAGTCCACCTCGTCGTTACGGTGACGTCATGGATGTGGAGTACCAGCGGCTGTACCTGCCGCCCGGGACGGACCGCCGGCAGGCTCTGGCCGTCCTCACCCTGCACGCCGAGTTCGGCGACTGGGAGCTCGAGCGGCTGCGCCTGTTCCCGGACGGCTCCCGGCGCGTGCTCCTGCGCCGCTCACGCCAGCGCGGTGGGCTGCCGGGCTACCTGCCCACCTGACGGCCGTCAGCCGCCGGCACCGTCCGTGTCGCGGGCCTGTCGGTCACGGACGGCGATAGCCGCCGCGGCGGCGGGACCACGCCGCGGCGTGGCCGCACGGTGACCAGCCCGGCCGCCGGATCGTAGCTGTCCGGTCGCGGCGAGGAAGTCTTTCGCGAGACAGCAACCTGGATGGGCGGACAGACGTCAGGATGGCTGACAAGTGGTGGAAACCGCACCAGCCCGCCGGCCCTCCAGGAAGGACCCGCCGTGACGGTCGAGAGCGGATACGTGCCGCCCGGTGGTGAGCCCGTTCCGAGCGCCCTCGAGCCGGGCGCCCTCGAGCTGGGCGGCACCGGCCCCGACGGCGCGCCCGGGCTGGCGGGCACCGGCGCGCGGAGCACCCCGAGGAGCCACCCGGAAAGTGCGGCGGGCCCGGGGAACACGGGCCCGCCCGACGCGGCAGGGCCCGCGAGCCCGGCGGGCACAGCCCCGGCGGGCGGGGTACGGCCCAGTGGCGGCAGCGGGCCGGACGGCGGGGCCGGGACGCGGGCGGAGCCGGCCATCCAGGCGACCACCATCGTCGCGGTGGTCGCGGTCGCGGCGGTGGCCGCGTTCGTCTCCTACCGGCACATGCGCGGGGTCGCCCTCGAGCAGGGGGAGGACCGCCTCGCCGCCACCGTCATCCCGTTCAGCGTCGACGGCCTGATCGTCGCCGCGTCCATGACGATGCTGCGGGACCGGCGTGCCGGGCGACCCCGCTCCTGGCTGTCCTACACGCTGCTGACGCTGGGCGCGTGCGCGTCGCTGGCGGCGAACGTCATGCACGCCGAGCCCACCCTGGCCGCCCGGATCATCGCCGGCTGGCCGCCGCTGGCGCTGCTCGGCTCCTACGAGCTGCTCATGCGCCAGATCCACGCCGGCCGCGGCACGGCGGGCGGCCGGCGGCCCGCCGACATCGCGATCACGGTGCCGGCGCAGCGCGCCGAACAGCCGGCGGCACGACCGGCC
>NZ_CEVIVC010000093.1:1698-19374 GCF_982290645.1 Protofrankia sp. CiP1_Cm_nod4 | reverse complement strand
GGGCAGAGCGAGCTGAATGGGCAGAACGAACCGGCTGGGCAGAGCGAGCCGGGCGAGCGGGGTGAGCCGGTAGGGCGATGGGGCGGGCCGCGGGCCCGTCCGGCGGGGCCTACAGCTGTCCGGGCTGCCGCGCTGCCCGCTGGCCGGCGGTGATGACCGGCAGGCACGGCCCGCCGTAGGTGACCTGCAGCGCGTGCGCCGGCAGGGACGCCAGGGCCGCCTGGTGATGGGCCCGGGCGGCGCGCAGCCCCTCGGCGGTCGTCGCGTCGGAGTCGAGAATCCGGCCGCCGCGTACCAGCGGCACCAGCAGCGGCCGTTCCGGCCAGGACGGGCCCGCCTCCGGGCCGCGCGGGGCCCGCGGACGGCCGGTGCCGGTGCCGGTGTGGCTCTCGTCCCGCTTCGCCGCCGGCTCGGCTCCCCGGACCGGCGTAGTGATCACGTCGGCGACCGCCACCCCGTCGCGGCCGTGCCGGCGGGTCAGATGCTTACGGCCGCCCCTGGTGCTCTTGCCGACCGAGGCCTTCGCGACCGCCGTCCCCGCCACCTCGACGAGCTTGTAGACGAAGCCCGTCGTCGGCGCGCCCGAGCCGGTGACGAGCCTGGTGCCCACGCCGTAGCCGTCCACCGGCGAGGCCGCGAGCGAGGCGATGGCGTGCTCGTCGAGATCCCCGGTCACGATGATGCGGGTGGCCTGCGCGCCGAGGCCGTCGAGCTGGGCGCGGGTGGCCCGGGCCACGGCCGCGAGGTCGCCGCTGTCGAGCCGGACCGCGCCGAGCGCCGTCCCGGCCACCTCGACCGCGGTGGCGACCGCCGCCGGCACGTCGTAGGTGTCGACGAGCAGCGTGGTGCCCGTCCCGAGCGCGGCGGTCTGGGCGGCGAACGCGTCCCGCTCGGAGGCGTGGACGAGCGTGAACGCGTGCGCCGCCGTGCCGGTCGTGGGGATGCCCCAGCGCCGGCCCGCCGCCAGGTTCGAGGTGGCGGTGAAGCCGGCCAGGTAGGCGGCCCGGGCCGCGGCGACCGCGGCCTGCTCGTGGGTGCGGCGGGAGCCCATGTCGACGCACGGCCGGCCCGCGGCCGCGGCGACCATCCGGGCGCCCGCGGCGGCTATCGCGCTGTCGTGGTTGAGCACGGAGAGCACCAGCGTCTCCAGCAGGACGCATTCGGCGAAGGTGCCTTCGACGACCAGCACCGGGGTGTTCGGCATGAACGGCTCGCCCTCGGCGAGGCCGTGGATGTCCCCGCTGAAGCGGTAGCCGGCCAGGTAGTCCGCGGTGGCGTCGTCCACGGTCCCGTTGCCGCGCAGGTAGGCGAGCTCGTCCGGGCCGAACCGGAACGCCGCGATCGCCTCCAGCAGGCGGCCGGTGCCGGCGAGCACACCGAACCGGCGCCCGGCCGGCAGCGCCCGGGTGAACACCTCGAAGACCGCCCGCTGCGACGCCGCCCCCGAACGCAGCGCGGCCCGCAACATCGTCAGCTCGTACTGGTCGGTCAGCAGGGCCGTGGACGCCGGTGCTGGCGGCTGCGCGGGCAGCGGCATGGGCAGCGGTGTGGGCGTGGTCATCGCGGACCACACTAGGACCTCAGCAGATCACACGCACGATCCTGGTGTATCGGGTCATCTCCGTGTCAGGTCATCTGCCGTCGGTCGCCGGATACGCCCTGCGGACGGGCGCGGCGCCCCCGGCCCGCTCCCCGGCGGGGCGCCGGAACGGCAGCACGTCGGCCGATCGCGGGGCCGCCAGCCGGCCGGCGTCCCGCAGCAGGGCGGTGGCCTCCTCGGCCGTGCCCGGTGGGCTGATGAACGCACCCTGGGCGAGGTCGCAGCCGAGGGCGGACAGGGCGTTGAGGGTCTCGGCGTCCTCGACCCCCTCGGCGACGACCCGCAGCCCGAGGTCGTGGGCCAGCGCGACAGTGGCCCGCACGATCGCGCGGCTGGCCCGGCCACCGGCGGCGTCGCGGACGAACGACTCGTCGATCTTCACCTCGTGCAGGTCGAACTGCCCGAGCACGTTGAGCGCGCCGTAGCCGGTGCCGAAGTCGTCCACGGCCAGCCGCACCCCGAGGTCGCGCAGCGCGGCCAGCGAGCGCGCGGTCGCGGCGGACTCGGTGACGACCGCCCGTTCGGTGATCTCCAGGGTGAGCGCCGCCGCGGACAGCCTGTTCGCCAGCAGCAGCTGCGCGATCTCGGTGGCCAGGCCCGGTTCCAGGAGATTGCGCGCGAACAGGTTCACGGAAATACCCACCCGGGCGCCGTCCGCGTGCCACCGGCCGGCCGCGGACAACGCCTCCCGCAGCACGGTCCGGGTGAAGTCGCCAATGCGTCCGGACTGTTCCACGGCACCGATGAAGGCGTCCGGGGAAAGCCGGCCGAGAACCGGGTGGTTCCACCGTGCGAGGGCCTCGAAAGCGACGATCCGGCCCGTTTCCAGGTCGATCTGCGGCTGGTAGCACAGGTTTATGTCGCCGTGGTCGAGCGCGTCGTGCAGGTCCGCCATCAACGCCATGTGGGCCAGCGTGGAGGAATCCTCGTCGGCCCGGTAACGCCGGTAACCGCCGTGCGTTCTCTTGGCCTGGTACATGGCGACGTCCGCGCGGCGCAGCAGCTCGTCGACGGTGTCGCCGTCCTCGGGGAGGCAGGCGATCCCGATGGACGCCTCCACCGAGAGCATCATCCCCTCGACGGCGACCGGGTGGGCCAGCACCCTGGTCAGCGTGGCCGCGATGGTCTCGGCGGCCTCGGCGTCCCGGATCCCGGTCAGCAGCACGGCGAACTCGTCCCCGCCGATGCGGGTCACCAGGTCGCCCGCGCGGACGCCGCGCCGCAGCCGTTCGGCGATCCCGCGCAGCAGCTGGTCGCCGGCGTCGTGCCCGAGGGTGTCGTTGACGTCCCGGAACCGGTCGAGGTCGACGAGCAGCAGGGCGGAGCGCGGCCCGGCGGCGGTGGCGGCGATCGCCTCGGCGGTGCGCCGCTGGAGCATCCGGCGGTTGCCCAGGTTGGTCAGGGCGTCGTGGAACGCCTGGTCGTGGGCTTCGGCATAGGTGTTGGCGTTCGTGACCGCAAGCGCCACCAGGTTCGCGAACGCGGCGAGGACGGCCTGGTCGTGGTCCTTCCAGGGGGCCGGCCGGGCGAAGCGCAGCCGCAGCACCCCGACCTGGCCGGCAGGCCCGGTCAGCGGGGTGGCGACATGGTCGGTTCCGCGCTGGAAGCCGGTTGGCGATGCGGTCGGCGATCCGGACGGCCGGGGCGCGGGCGCCGGCGGCCGCGATATCGACGCCGGTGGCACGGGTGCAGGTGGGCCCGGCGGTGGTATCGGCGGTGGGCCCGGCGGTGCTATCGGGTCGACGACGAGCTCCACGCCGTCCGGCCGGAAGATCTCATAGGCGATCCTCGTCGCGCGGGCCTCGATGGCCGTCCGGTCCAGAATGGCGAGATCCTTCGCGGCCGCGTTGAGCTGGCGCCAGTGGTCACGCTGCTGGGCCGAGTCGACCTGCATCCGGTAGACCATCACCAGGCCCGCCAGGACCGGCGGGAGGACGATCAGCGTCACCGGGCTGGTGTGGGCGAGCGCGACGGCCGCGCAGCCGACCGCGATGCCGCCGGCCGCGATCACGGTGCTGATGCCCATGGTCTCGCACAGGGTCCGGCGCAGCGGCGTCCCGCGCGCCGCGGAGATCACCATGGACACGGACAGGCTGGTCCACAGGCAGACCGTGAGGCCGGCCGGTGCCGCGAGCAGGATCTCCACACCCTCCAGATGCCCTGGACGCCCGCCCGACAGCCACAGGACGCCGGCCGCGACCGCGGTGCCCAACGTGGCGCTGGCCCCATTGAAGATCACCTTCACCGGTGGCCTGCGCAGGATGGCGTGCATGACCGGGACCACCACGGCGCTGATCGTGACGAGCTGGGGGGCGGGCAGCAGGGCCAGCCCGATGACCACGCTGGCCTCGCTGAGGTCGTAGTCGCCGGTGTGGTGCCCCGAACGCACCCGCAGCAGGGGTATCGGGCCGATCGCGACACAGGCGATCCCGAGGGCCAGCCGATACCACGAGACCGGTCCGGCTGTTTCCGGCAGGCGGGCCAGGCAGACCACGGTCACGGCCGCCGCGGTGGAGGTGACCATGACGAGCACCAGGTGGTACCTGGACGGTACTAACCGTGCACGCGCGCCGACGGCCATCTGGGCTCCCGTCCTGCCTGCGGAGGTTGCGTGATCGGGCCACCGGGATCACGCCGCCTGGACGGCGGCGCACCCGGTGCCTTACGTAGGCTTGACGTTACGGTCATCGTTCACTACGCCCCGATCATGTACTACGCGGTGGGGGCGTAGTGAGCTGATACCGATATTGCGAGGGGGCGCCGTGGCGCCCCTGTCCGACCGGGGCCGTGTCGGCCTTGTCGTGTCGACGGCCCGTTCGCCGGGTCAGGGGCCGGCGGACCGGCTCCCGTGGGCCGGCTGCCGACCGGCCCGCGCGTACCGCCTGGCCGGCCGCCGCGGGCCCGACCGGCCCGCACGGCCGCGGCCCGGCCGCTCATGGCCCGACCTGTCCTGGCGGGCCCGGCGGACGGGGGCTCCGCCGCCCGCGGCGGATGTCGCCGACACCGTCAACCGTACCGCGGTGGTTTCTCAGCCCCAACTGACGCCGTTCGTGTCCGCGTCGTTCTTTCTCATTTTCAACACGTCCTTTTCTCCCCGCGCGGTGGCGGTGGTTGTCCGTCGGGAGCCGCCGGCTGGCGTCGGCGTGTGTGATGTGTTCCGTTCTGGTGCCGGTCCTGTTCTCAGCCCCAGCTGACGCCGTTGTTCATGGCGGCCACTCCTTTCCGTTGCTGATTCGACCCGTAACGATTCATACAAATTCGTACGACATGGCCGGAAATATGAATGAAAGGGCCGTGCGCGGGCAATGGTGCGCTGGTGGTGCGGGGATCGGCCGCAGCGGGATGTCGACGTCCTGGTCACTATCCGTAGGCAAGAGTCCGAGATGCGACGCGACGGGTCCGGACTGCTGTCGAAGAGGTTTTTTGTGTCGGGCAGCGAACCGTGACCAAAAAGATAGCCAAATCATGACTGAATACAATTAAATACACCATTTCGGTTACCTGCTGTTAGGGTATGGGCGTATCTGTCGCGCCCACGCCGTGGTTCTCGTGCCGTTCGACGGCCGGCCCGTCTACACCCACTGGTGACCAATGGTGTTCATTGCTGTTCGCCGCATGCCGGGGCGTGCCTCCACGTGCCGGCTTCGACGCGGTTCGCCACCCGGCCGACGGGTGGGGCAGGACGGGGCGAAACAGCGGGCGGGACGCCTGGGAGCCGACGGGGCACCGTGCATGCCGTGGGCGTCGCGCACGTCGCGGATATCGCGGACGCCACGCACGCCGCCGGCACCGCGGCCGCGGTGCGGCGGGAGCGGTGCGGCGGGAGCGGCGTCCGGCCGGCTGCTCGAAGATCGATCCGGCTTCCCCCCGGGCCCGGTGGCCCGGGGGGAACTCGGCCCGCACACGCGCCACAATGGAGTCCGTGCCACTAGCCACCGCCGCACCCGAAGAGGTCCTGGACTCCGACGAGGCCGCCGAGCACGACCGGCCCTGGGTCACGATCGTGTGGAATGACCCCGTCAACCTGATGTCGTACGTGACCTACGTCTTTCAGAGACTGTTCGGCTTCAGCCGGGAAAAGGCCAAGGCGCTCATGCTCGACGTCCACCACAAGGGACGGGCCACCGTCTCCTCCGGCACCCGGGAGGAGATGGAGCGGGACGCCACCCGCCTGCACGCCTACGGCCTGTGGGCCACGGTCGCGCAGGACTAGGCCGTGTCCGGCGGATGATCCGTGCTGGCCGGTGTGGCACCGGGCCACCTGGGCATGAGCGTGGGGTGCCCGGCGCGGTCGGCGCGGCCGGCGGGCCGGCGGGCCGGGTGGCTCCTCGTGGGCCGAGAAGGAACCAGCGAAGCTGTCGGTGGCGTTAGCAAAGCGACGGGTGGTCGTCCGGATGCCGGTCCGCGTGATTGAAGATCTACCGGACGTGGCCCGGGCCGATCACTGTTGACCTTGGTTGGGAGAGCGTGTCCAACGGATTCAGCCGTACCGGAGACGGCGTCGAGATGGTCCTCGGTCCGCTTCAGGCGACCCTGCTGACCGAGCTGATCAGTCAGATCGACGCGTTGCTGGAGCCACCGCCGGTGGCCGACCCGCTGGAGGCGATCGTCGGCCTGCGGGCCGTGCCCCCGGCGGTACCGGAGGACCCGGCGGTGGCCCGGCTGCTGCCGGACGCCTATCCGAACGACCAGGAGGCCGCCGCCGACTACCGCCGCCGCACCTCCGACGACATCCGCGCGGGCAAGCGTGACGCCGCGCGCCGGGCACTGGCCACCGTGCCGGCCGCGGGCGGCCGGGTCCTGCTCGACGACGCCGCCGTCCAGGACTGGCTGGTCACCCTCACCGACCTGCGGCTGGTGCTGGGCGCCCGGCTGAACCTCACCGACGACACGTCGGCCGAAGCCCTGTACGAGATCGGCGGCCAGGACCCGCGCCGCCCCGTGGTCGAGGTGTACCTGTTCCTCGGGGACCTGCAGGAGCAGCTCGTCCAGGCGCTGCTGTGACACGGCCTGACCCGATGTGACATGGCCCTGACACGGCTCGCTGTGACACGGCCCGTCGTGCTCCGGAGGCCCGGCGGCGGCCCGCCGGGCGCTCTCGCGGGCACAATCAGATCATGGGCAGGCATTCTTCGCCATGTACGCATGATCGTGGCTCGTGGTGGATGCCGCTCGTCGTACCGTTGGCCCGTGCTGCGCATCGATCGGGCCATCTACGAGGCCATCATCGCCCATGCCCGGCGGGATCATCCCGACGAAGCCTGCGGGATCGTCGCGGGCCCGGCCGGCTCGGACCGCCCGGAGCGCTTCGTGGCCATGGAGAACGCGGAGCGGTCGCCGACGTTCTACCGGTTCGACGCCATGGAGCACCTGCGGGTCTGGAACGACATGGAGGAGCGGGACGAAGAGCCGGTAGTTATCTATCATTCACATACCGCTACCGAGGCCTACCCGTCCCGCACGGACATCCCGCTGGCCCAGGAACCCGGCGCCCACTATGTCCTGGCTTCGACCCGCGACCCGGAGAAGATCGAATTCCGTTCGTACCGCATCATCGACGCAGTCGTGACGGAGGAGCCGGTGGAAATCGTCTGACTGCGCCCGACGTTGTGCCGGATGCCGCGCGGAGCCGGGCGCGCGTCCCCGGGGCGAGGGATCCGGAGCGGGACGGGATCCTTCGGGGTATGGCGCTGACAGCCGAGGCGGGGCCGAAGGCCGGAGCGCGGCCGGACGGCGCTGCCGGAGCGGGGCCCGAAGCCCGACCGGCAGCGCCGGCCGGCAGCACCGACCGAACAGCAGCACCGACCGAACAGCAACACCGACCGAACAGCAACACCGACCGAACAGCAACACCGACAGAGCGCGACGAAACAGAGCACGACGATGAGGAGCAGCATGGCAGTCCAGGTCCGCGTGCCGACGATCCTGCGCAGCTACACGGGCGGGTCCAAGGTCGTCGAGGGTGTGGGAGACACGCTCGCGGCGTTGTTCATCGACATCGACAGCCACTTCCCGGGGCTGCGAGGCCGGCTCGTCTCCGAGGACGCCGGTGAGCTGCACCGCTTTGTGAACATCTATGTCAATGACGAAGACGTTCGTTTTCTCGGCGGTCTCGACGCAAAAATTTCCGACGGTGACACCGTAACCATTCTCCCCGCCGTCGCCGGCGGCTCAGCCATGATGCCGGCGACGGCGGGCATCTGAGACAGGCAGGCCGGAAGAGCTCATGCGTTTCGACTCCCTGGTGGACTCGGTTGGCCGCACCCCCCTGGTCGGTCTGCCCAGGCTTTCGCCATCGCCGGACGTCCGGTTGTGGGCCAAGCTGGAACAGGACAATCCCACCGGTTCGATCAAGGACCGGGCCGCGCTGTGGATGATCGCGGACGGGGAGAAGCGCGGCCTGCTCACTCCCGGCGCCACCGTTCTCGAGCCGACGTCGGGGAACACCGGTATCTCGCTGGCGATGGTCTGTCGCCAGCGGGGTTACCGGCTGGTCTGCGTGATGCCGGAGAACACCTCGGCGGAACGGCGGCAGCTGCTCGCGATGTGGGGCGCCGAGATCGTGTACTCGCCCGCGAGCGGCGGCTCCAACGAGGCCGTTGCCGTGGCCAAGCGGCTGGCGGCCGAGCATCCCGACTGGGTGATGCTCTACCAGTACGGCAACCCGGCGAACGCGCAGGCGCACTACGAGACGACCGGTCCGGAGCTCCTCGCGGACCTGCCGACCATCACCCACTTCGTCGCGGGCCTCGGCACCACCGGGACGCTGATGGGCACCGGCCGTTTCCTGCGCGAACGGGTCCCGGGTATCCGGATCATCGCGGCGGAGCCCCGGTACGGCGAGATCGTGTACGGCCTTCGCAACATCGACGAGGGCTTCATCCCCGAGCTCTACGACGGGAGCGTGCTCACCACCCGTATCTCGGTGGGGCCGAAGGAGTCACTACGGCGGACCCGGCAGATGGTCGAGGAGGAGGGGATCTTCGCCGGGATCTCGAGCGGCTGCATCCTGCACGCGGCACTGATCGAAGCGGACAGGTGCGTGCGCGCCGGGCAGCGCGCCGACATCGCCGTCATCGTCTGTGACGGAGGCTGGAAATACCTGTCCACCGGCGCATACGCGGGGACGCTGGAGGAGGCCGAAGCCGCACTTGAGGGTCAGCTCTGGGCGTGACCGGGAAGCCGGCGGGCGTGGTCCCGTCGGTGTACCCGGCGGTACCGAGGCAATGATCACTATTTTTCTCCCACGTCCCAGGATGGTCGCTGATGTACCCCGATGCGCCCTGATACCGGCTCGTCCGGGCTGTCCAAAATTCGACATGGGTTTCGTGACCACTGCCACACGGTCGGAACGGGATTTCGGGCTTAGTCTGATCGCTCATGAGCGGCGCGCCCATCGGGGTGTTCGGTAGCGCTGGTGGCAGTCATGCCATCGCGACCGTGAACTCCGATCAGCCCCTGATGAACCCCGGTCGGATCCCGACCGGGTCCCGCCACATTCCCGTTGGCCGACAGAGTGTGCTGCGGCGATCGCGGCCGGTGTCCGTGATCGCCGCGTCCGCCCGCGTCGCGGGCCCGTGCCGGCCGCGCGTGTCCGGGGTGCGTCACCCCGTCCGGGGCGGTGAGGCGATCTTCGTGTCCGCCGGTCACGCCGACGGCGCCGGCAGGACTGCCGCGGCCGGGGCCGTGGCCGCATGCGCTGCCTGCGGCGTCCCCGCGGGCGTCGCGCCTTACGACGTCTTCCCATCTGCCGGTCATCCGGGACGCGGCCGGCTGCCGGCCGTCCCTGGAGGTCAGGAGCGAGATCGTGGTTCGACGGGCCAGGAGCCCATCGGCGCGGTCAGAGCCCGCCCGGTGCTGTGTCGAGAAGTCGATGCGTACTCATTGATCCCGGGCTATACCGTTTATCACCTTTTGTTGACCGGCGTCATCGGCTTTGTCAGGGGAGAGGGCGTCACATTGGCGAGTAGCGCAGAAACCGCGATGAACGGTCACCGACGACCTGGTCGGTGCGGAGCACTCGATGATCCGGGCCGGCCCGGGCCGGACCTCCAGCGGCGCGCGGCAGCCAGCCCGCGCCCCGCGTGGGTGGTACCGCCACCGGCACCATCGGTGCCGGTGGCACCAGCCCGGACGGTATCGGTACTGACGGCATTGGCGGTGGCCCGATGAAGCTCACGATTCTGGGGTGTTCGGGAACCTACCCGGGACCCCGGTCGGCATGTTCGTCCTATCTGGTGGAGTCCGACGGCTTCCGGCTGGTGCTCGACGCCGGGAACGGCTCCATGGGCGAGCTGCAGCGGCACTGCGACCTGCGGGACATCGACGCCCTGCTCGTCTCCCACCTGCACGGTGACCACTGTCTCGACCTCGTGGTGAACTCCTACGCCCGCCGCTACCACCCCGAGGGCATGCCGCCCAAGCTGCCCGTCTACGGGCCCATCAACACCCAGGAAAGGCTGTGCGCGGCGTTCGAGCGCTGGCCGGAGGACTCCCTCGCCGACATCTACGACTTCCGGACGATCAGCCCCGGCCGGCTGGACGTGGGCCCGTTCCGGATCGATCTGGAGCGGGTGGCGCACCCGGTCGAGGCGTTCGGTATGCGGGTGACCGCCGAGGGGCGCTCCCTGACGTACTCCGGTGACACCAGCGCCTGCGACGAGCTGGTCCAGCTGGCCCGGGACGCCGACCTGTTCCTCTGCGAGTCGGCCTTCCTGGACGTCCCGGACAACCCCCCCGGCGTGCACCTGTCGGGGCGGGAGGCCGGCGAGCACGCCACCAAGGCGGGCGTGGGCCGTCTCGTGCTCACCCACCTGGTGCCGTGGGGAGACGCCGAACGCAGCCGCGAGGAGGCGGCCGGCGCCTTCGACGGCCCGCTGACCCTGGCCGAGACCGGCGCCATCTACGAGATCTAGCCGCGCACCCGCGGTACCCGCGACGTCCGGGCCGTCCACGTCCGGTCCGTCCTGACCGATCGGCTGGCTGGCTGCCGAGCGGCCGGGCGTCGTCCGCACGGTCGAAGATCAGTAGCAGCCGGCCTGTCGGGGGCGTCACCGGGCCGGCACGTGCCCCGGGCGGGCAGGGCAGGCGTACCAGGCCGGATTCAGCCTGGTACGCCGTGGCTCCGTGGACGCTGATCGGGTGCTGGGTGCTGGGTGCTGGGTGCCGGGTGCCGGGTGCCGGGTGCCGGGTGCCGCCGCGGGCCGGATCTGGAAGGTCCGGCTCTCGGTGCCACCGGCCGCGGCGTCGCCGACCGGCTGGTCCGGGCTGGGAGCGTCGTGCCCGGTGCGCCGCCGGGCACGCGCGTCGGTCCGGGCATGCCCGGCGGCCCAGGCCCGTCGGCGCGGGCGTTCATCGGCGGGCTTTTCATACTGTCGCCGATGGTGCCCGGTTGGATTCGACCGGTGTCGAGTTGCGTCCGCCCGGTAGGGTCAGTCGTCGTGAGACGTTCCGACGGCAGGACATCCGGGGAGCTCCGCCCGGTGAACATCACCCGCGGCTGGCAGGACCATGCCGAGGGCTCGGCACTGATCGAGTTCGGGCGGACGCGGGTGCTGTGCGCGGCGTCGGTCACCGAAGGCGTCCCGCGCTGGCGCAAGGGCAGCGGGCTGGGCTGGGTGACCGCGGAGTACTCGATGCTGCCGCGGGCGACGAACACCCGCAACGACCGTGAGTCCGTGCGCGGGCGCATCGGCGGCCGCACGCACGAGATCTCCCGGCTCATCGGCCGCAGCCTGCGTACCTGCGTCGATCTGAAGATCCTGGGCGAGAACACGATCGCGATCGACTGTGACGTCCTGGTGGCCGACGGCGGCACCCGCACCGCGTCCATCACCGGCGCGTATGTCGCGCTGTCGGACGCGTGCGGCTGGCTCGGCCGTCCGGACGCCCTGATCCGCAGCGTGGCGGCGGTCAGCGTCGGGGTCGTCGCCGGCCGGCCGCTGCTGGACCTCGCCTACGACGAGGACTCCGGGGCCGACACCGACATGAACGTGATCTGTACCGGTGACGGCGGCTTCGTCGAGGTGCAGGGGACGGCCGAGGGCCTGCCGTTCGACCGCGCGATGCTCGACCAGCTGCTCGACCTGGCTGTCGGCGGCTGCGCGCGGCTGACCGAGATCCAGCGGGCCGCGCTGGCGGGCCCCCGCCCGGTGCCCGCCGGCGGAGCGCGGCCAGGCGCCCGGTGACCACCCTCCCCGGGCAGGACCGGCCAGGCGCGGGCCGGCAGGCGTCCCGGCGGGTGGTGCTGGCCAGCCGTAACGATGCCAAGCTCGTCGAACTGCGCCGCATCCTCGCGCTGGCCGGTCTCGACGTCGAGCTCGTGGCGCTGCCGGACGGCCCCGACGTCCCCGAGACCGGCGCCACCTTCGCCGAGAACGCCCTGATCAAGGCGCGGGACGCGGTGCGGGTGACCGGCCTGCCCGCGGTCGCGGACGACTCGGGCCTGACCGTCGACGCGCTCGGCGGCATGCCCGGCGTCCTGTCCGCCCGCTGGTCCGGGCCGCTGCCCGGCGCCAGCCGGGCCGAGCGGGACGCCGCCAACAACGCGCTCGTGCTCGCCCAGCTCACCGACGTCCCAGAGGAGCGCCGTGGCGCGGCCTTCGTGTGTGCGGCCGCGGTGGTGACGCCGGCGGGTGCCGAACGGGTCGTGCACGGGGAGATGCGCGGGCGGCTGTTGAGGGTGCCCCGCGGGGACGGCGGTTTCGGCTACGACCCGCTGTTCCTCCCCGACGGGCAGAACCGGACCAGCGCGCAGCTGCGCCCGGCGGAAAAGGACGCTATCAGCCATCGGGGACGCGCCTTCGGCCAGCTCGCGGACGTCCTGCGGGAGCTTCTGCCGGCCTGACGCCCCTGCCGGCCTGGCGCACTGCCGGGGCCGCCCGCCTGCGGGCCGCACACCTGACGGGCTCAGATCAGGCTGTCCGGGCGTGCCGGAGCCGCCCACCTGCGGGTCGCACGAGGACGTTGCCAGGGGCGGTGGTGCCGGTGGCCTACGGGTCGCGCGGCGAGGTCACCGCGCACGTGGGCGGCCGTTTCGCCGGGACCGTCCCAGCGCCCGTTCACCCGGATCGTTCCGCGCGCACCGTCCTGCCTGGGGTGTCACGCCCGTCGGCGTCGTCCTGTTTGCTTGCGTTGTGTCGCATGGCTACTTCATGTGTTTGTGTTGTCTGTGATCCGCCCTGCGTCGGGTAGCCGTCGGGTATGTCCGGAGCGTTTTGCTGGATCATTCGACGCCCGGTATCCAGCCACTTTCTGTTACTGGGTTGTCGACGCTGAGCAGGTGGCGGCGAAATCCGGCAAAAGATGTGGCGGTGGAGCGCGTCAAACCGGGTACATGGATGCCAATTGCCGTGTAAGCTGGAACCACCTGTAATCGATCAGTGACTATTTGCTATCGGCAGGGTAGGTTAAGGACGCGGCTGAGGTGTCCGGGTCGTTCCATCCGTCCCCGACTCGTGACACCCCAGTCGCGTCCTCGATCACCCTGGGTCGTCGGGCGTCCGTTGGTCACAGGCCAGCCACTGGCGTCGACGCCGACGGCGCCGGCGGGCCTGGTCGGTGCCCGCCGGTCAGCGCTGGTTGTCCATGTCGATCTCCTGTCGGATCCCCGGAGCCGCTCGTTGTCGGATCTCCGGATTCGCGCACAACACCGCGGCCGGCCACCATCGTTCGACCACGTCCTGGACGGCGTCCAGACCGAACTGGTCGTCGACATGGGCCAGCGCCGCTCGGAACTCCGCTTCGAACGCGGCCCGCTGGTCGGCGTCCAGCGCGGCGTGCACCGCGGACCCCGTCTTGTCCACTCGGATCCGCAGCCCCTCCAGCGAGGCCGGCACGTCCGTATCAGCCATATTTCCATTGTCTCGCTCCGCCTGGCGATAACGCAGACGGGGTGTCTCGCTTCCTTAACGTGAAAGGACTGGAACACGTGGCGAACCCTGCTCAGACACACCCGGCCCCCGGGGCCAGGACAGACCCGGGGCCAGGGCAGCGCCGGGGCCAGGAGAACCGGGCCCAGGATGCGCTCGGGCTCGATCGGACGCCGGTGAGCTCGGACGCCGGTGAGCTCGGACGCCGGTGAACTCGGACGCCGGTGAACCTGGACGCCGGTGAACCTGGACGCCGGTGAGGCGCGCCGCCGGTTCGCCGCCGCCAGGGTCGCCCGGCTCGCCACCGTGGACGCGGCCGGGCAGCCGCACCTGGTGCCGGTGACCTTCGCGCTCCACGACGATGTGATCGTCACGGCGGTGGACCACAAGCCCAAACGGTCGACGGCCCTCAGGCGCCTGGCCAACATCGCGGCCAACCCGCGGGTCACCCTGATCGCCGACCACTACGACGAGGACTGGCAGACCCTGTGGTGGGCCCGCGCCGACGGCCTCGCCCGCATCATCCCCGCCGAAGCCGCCCGCGCCGAAACCATCGAGGATGGAGCCACCGGGGACGGATCCGCCGGGAAGAAGCCGGCGGGGGAGAGCGCCGCCTGGCATGACGCGATCGACCGGCTGACGGCGAAGTACCACCAGTACCAGCGGCATCGGCCAACCGGCCCGGTCATCCTGATCGACGTCCACCACTGGTCCGGCTGGTCCTACCGCCCACCCCCGTGACGGCGGTGACGCCCCGCAGCGGCCACACGGCGCCGCACACGGCCCCTGGCCGTCCGCACAGATCATGATCGGCGCGAGTTTGTCGCTGTCCTGCCAGGCTTCCGCCCGGCTGTCCGCCTGCCGTGATGTGCGCCAGAGCCCGCTCGGAGGCCGGGTCGGTGTCCGCCTTCCGCGGGCCTCGCCGGCCAGCGCAGGGGCTGGGATGGGCGGCTGGACGGTCCGTGGCCAGCGGTCGCTATCCTGTAGCTGGCGGTACGTGATACCTGCGGCGCCTACCGTGTGGTACGCCGTACCTGGCAGCACGTGCGCGGGAGTGGCGGAATGGCAGACGCAGCAGACTTAGGATCTGCCGCCTCAGGGCGTGGGGGTTCAAGTCCCCCCTCCCGCACCGCCTTGTCAAAATGGAAAAACGCCTGTTCGGCCGGGCTTTCCCGTCCAGGCCGATCGTCAGGGCCGCTCGCCGATGCGGCAAGGAGCTCGTCGGTCGATTCCGCGTACGGCATATACACCACAATTTGGATAGTGCTTGCAGTGAAGTAACATTGCGGGCTGGAAGTTGGCGTACCGGCGCTGCATTCCCTTGAGAGCTTTGTCGCCGCTCCAGGGCACAAACATGGTGGCACCGTGCTTACAGGGTGACGGTGACCCCTCGTCAAAGTGGTCGAACTTGCGCGTGCTTGCCACCTTACGATGGTAAACAGTGTGTCCCGCCTCGATCCTGGGGAGTTCCTTCAGGGTAGCCGACGCCGCGTCCCACATAACCGTTACGAGGTGACGGCGGACCGCATCGTGGAAACTGTCGAATTTCTCGCCTGGTACGCCGAATCGCTCCACAGGACACCCGGCGTCCTGCATCTGCTGGACTATCGGCGGCCAGTCGGCACGGCCGGTCACCACGACGCCGAGGTCGGCGCGGTTGACAAGGGACTGCGAGCGCACTTCGCCTGGTGTCGCCGCCACCAGGAGCCGTAAGCCAACGACAGCGGCCGTTACCCGAATCCGTGGTTCCCAATCCGCTGGGACCGCGCGGTAACCCGACGTCGGCGTCCCGAGGAGGAGCACTTCTTGGGGGCCATCGATGCGCTCTCGTCGATCGCGCAGCCCGAGATCCATGTACATCGCCTCCAACCGAGCCGCGACAACGCACAGGTCCTGAGCGGAAAGCCGGCCGTCGTCGCCTACCTCGATCGGAACAGCGTCGACCGTCAGCTCAGCGACTTCCGGTGGAAGCCCGGCGGTGACGGTAGCGCCGAGCTCGACGAACAGCGTGATATCAGACGCGCTGGCGAGCACGGACTGCCAGACCCGGTAGCCTCCCCCGGCAACGCGCACCCGTCCCGCGGCGCCTGGCCGGTTGATGAGGTGGTCAAGAAGCGCTGTCGTGACCGGTGCTGTGAGCCCCTGTGCCTGGCCTACAAGCTCCTCGTGTGCCTGCCGTAGCCAACGCGAACTGGTGCGCTTCTGGGTCGCCAAGCGCAGCGGGGCGCTGCTGCCACCGCGCGTAGAAAGGACGACGTCGCAGACTTCACCGTCTACCGGGGACAGGACCGCCGGCGCGAGAGCAACGTCGAACAGGTCACACGCCCGTTTTTCTTGGACGCGTGTGCTGGCGCCGATGACGAACCGCCTTTCAGGCGTGCACGCGCAGGAGATGCTCGGCCCGTACCGGCAGGCTCGCAAGCTCGGCCAGGGTCATGTTGTCGATCACGAGGTGCAGCAGCGCGCGCAACTGTGCGAGCTCGTCGTCTGACACCCCTGGGGCGGGAGCGGGCTTCGATATGGAAGCCGGAGGTGCGGAAGCCGTGCGCGCGCGAGGCTCCAGGAGATCGGTCACGTCGACGCTCTGCTCATGTGCCCACGCAACGGCGTGAGCGAGGATCCGCCGCTGCAGTTCGCTCCGCCAGGCAGCCACGAGCCCCAGGTGGGTCAGCTCCTGCCGGAACCGCCCGCGCTGGGCGGTTTCATCAAGGCTGGCCAGGAGCGCCGCGCGCGCATCCTCATCCGGAAGGGCCGCAGCCCATTCACGCATCCAGCCGACTTGGGTGGACATGTCCGCAGCGGGTATTTTCGTGAATCGTTCAGGCGTTGATTCCCATGCTGGACGGCCATCCGCATCCACCGGGTACATGACACCGCGGCGGCTGTGCCGGTCCCAAACCCGACGCTGGTCCGGCGCCCAGTCGACGAAGCAATGCCACACCTCGTGACGGAGACGGCTCGTCGACGCGAGGGCGGTCCTGGGAGAGGCTGGCCGGACGCCGGCCTCCGCGATGTCCGCGGCGGCCGAACGGCTGTAGGAGGATGTCGGCACGTCATCAGGCGACTCGCCCGGTAGCAGGACCATCCAGTGCCCGGAAGGCATCTGGTGCAGCCCGACGCGCCCTGCGGCAGCAGCCGCCTGAACAAAATCGCGGAAGGTCGCGAACCCAAGCGTCTGCTCGGAGAATGCTCCGGCGGTACGCTGCTGCAGACCGGGCTTGAGCCCGGCGGTGGTGGTAACACGTCCGCGGTCCCGCCAGTCATGAACCAGTTCCACGAGGACATCCAGCGCCTCGGGCATCGTCAGGCCAAGAGGGACGGCGGTCACGACATGCCTCCAGAAAATGAAAGCCCTCTGGTCAGAGGGCTATCTGGTTTCAGTCGTCGACCCGTCTGGGCAGTGGCCTCCATGTGCTCCGTGTCCCGAGGGACTGCTGCACACGACCCGTAGGTGGACGGTTTCCCACGGCACCGCGAGGGCTTGCGCTGCTGGGGCTCCCCGTCCGAGGGTTGCCGTCTGGCCAAAAAAACTTGGCCCGACAATGAAGTTATGACGATGAAGTTATGACGATGAAGTTATGTTGACGGCCAGCAGTCGGCGCCGCACAGGCATCGAGTTGACTGGCCATGCAAGCCTACCCCGAGCCTGGTCCAGAGTCACGTGCTCCCTCTGCTCGGCCGGATGCCTCGGCCCGTATCCATACAGTGCCGCGCAAGTGACACACGGTGGAATAATGGTGGATGTGTGCTCGCTCTGCCGGGTGGTATCGGCGGGGGCTGTCATCGGTGACCGCGGTCCCGCCCGTTGATCGCGGTCACGTCGACAGGTATCCCGGGACGGCCGGGGCCAGCCACGGCCCGGACCGTCGTCGGATCGGATGCGCCGTACGCCGCCTGCCACAGCCTGCTCCGGCGCACCCGAGGTTTCCCATACACAGGCTGCCTGACCGGCTGCCGTGTGTGAAGGGGCCTACGGCACGTGCGCCATGTCACTTTGGTGACTGTCACGAGGGCCGTTGTTCCGCCAGGGACCGGCGAAAATACCCACGGAACGGTACCGAGCGGGTTTTTTCCGGATCCGTCCGCCCGGCCGCCCCGCCGGTCATCGGCGCGGGCCGGGCACATGCCATGATCGATGTGATTCTGATGCCGGGGAAGCGGTACGGGAATTATATTGATCATGGTGCCGGCTGAGGCCGGCGCGGG